>URBB01000051.1 GCA_900545835.1 uncultured Collinsella sp.
GATTCGAACCGTCGACACCCGCGTCACTCATTTCCCCGCGGGGGGAGTTTTCGAATCCGCCCGGGGGCACCAGAGGAATATCGAGCCCGGTACCGTTACGGTGCCGGGCTCTTTTGGTTTAAGGCATGCCGTAGTATTCGCTGCTTCAGATAAAGAAAGCGCCCGCTTGCTGGGGGAGCAAGCGGGCGCCTGTGAGCGAATATGTTTGCGGCGAAAGCCGCGATGAGCGGTGGGGTGGCGACTAGTTGGTCGTACCGGAATCGTCGCCCGTGCTCGTGCCCGAGCCCGAGCCCGAACCAGAAAGTGCGACCGTCAGCGTAATCGTGCTGTCGGTGGACTGCTTGCCAGTGGGGGAGACGCCCGTAACGGTGGCATCCTCGTTACCGCTTACGGGATTGCCGTTCTGGTCACAGAAGCCAATGTTATAGAAACCGGCGTTGTTGAGCGCGGTAACGGCGGCGGAGATGCTCTTGCCGTACAGGTTGCCCGGGACGGTGGCCTTGCCGGACTTCTTGGCAATGACGACGGTAATCGTGGCGCCGGGCTTCTGCTTGCCGCTGGGGTTCCAGCTGATCACGGTGCCCTCGGTAACCGAGTCGTTCTCCTGGTAGCTCACGTCGACGCCAAAGCCTGCCATATCGAGGGCGTTGCGCGCCTGGGCCTCGGTCATGTCGGTCAGGTCGGGGACGGACGTGGTATCCGGGCCGCTCGAGACCTTGTACGAGATGGTCGTGCCCTTCGCGACTTCCTTACCGGCTTCGGTGCCCTGCTCAAAGACCTGGCCCTCATCAGCCTCGTTGGCCTCCTCGGAGGCGTTGCCCTTCAGGCCAACGCTTGCCAGTGCGGCTTCTGCTTGGTCCTTGGTCAGGCCGACAAGTTTGGGAACCTCAACCTTTTCGGAGGGCTTGGGGCCCTTGGAGATTACCAGGTTCACCTTGGTGCCCTTGGTCTTCTTGGTGTTGCCGTTGGGCGTCTGCTCGGCGACCTTGCCCTCGTCGACATCGTCGTTGTAGCTTTGGTCGATGGTGCCGACCTCGAGGCCGGCTTCCTTGATCAGCTCGACGGCGGTCTGCTGGTTCTTGCCCAGCACGTCGGGCACGGTGACCTGCTCGCCGCCAAAGAGTCCTGTGGCAAAGGCCACCACGATGCCGATGACGGCAACCGCTGCCACCACGGCGGCGATGATCTTGTTCTTGTTGGATTTGGGCTTTTCGACTTCGTAGGAGCCGGTGGAGCCCGAAACCGAGCTACGGGCGGTATTTTGGCCGCTCACGCCCGAGACGGGACGCACCATGGCGCGCGTCTGATCGGAAAGCTCGCGAGTCTTGGTAGCGCCCAGCTCACCGGGGGCACCGATGATGCGCGTGGGCTCCGAGACGTTGACGGCACGGCCCGACAGGTAGCTGTTGAGCACCTGACGCAGCTCGTCGGCGGTCTGGAAGCGGTTTGCCGGGTCCTTCTCCATGCACTTGAGGATGATGCGCTCAAGGTCGGCGTCGACACCGGAGTTGATCTGGCTCGGCGGAATAGGCAGCTCGTTGACCTGCTTGAGTGCGACCGAGATAGCGTCGTCACCGTCAAAGGGAACGCGGCCGGTGGCGCATTCATACATTACGACGCCCAGCGAGTAGATATCCGAGGTGGGGCCGAGGTCCTGACCACGGGTCTGCTCGGGGCTGACGTAGTGGGCGGTTCCCAGCACGTTGTTGTCTTGCGTGAGGTGGCTGTTCTTGGCGCGCGCAATGCCAAAGTCCATCACCTTGATGTTGCCGTCGGGCAGCACCATGATGTTCTGCGGCTTAATGTCGCGGTGGATGATCTCGTGCTTGTGGGCGACCGAAAGCGCGGAGCTGATCTGCGAGCCGATCTGGGCGACCTTCTTGGGGTCGAGGGCGCCGTGGCTCTTGATGCCGCTCTTAAGGTCGGTGCCGCGCAGGTACTCCATGACGATGTAATAGGTGTCGCCGTCCTTGCCCCAATCGTAGACGCCCACGATATAGGGGGAGGAGAGACCGGCTGCTGCCTGGGCCTCCTGCTTAAAGCGTGCGGCGAAGGTCGCGTCGCCAGCATACTGCGGCAGCATGATCTTGACGGCTACCGTGCGGTCGAGAACCTGGTCCTGTGCACGGTAGACGGTCGCCATGCCGCCTGTTCCCACCTTATCCTTGAGGAGGTATCTTCCCCCGAGGACCCTCTGTTCCATTCCTGCTCCTAACATAACTATTCGCTCAACGATGTGTGTAGTACCTATGATGTGGCCGCTGGGGCCGTGTGGCGCGTTGCCGCTAACTCTTCGGCCGCGGCGCGCCTCGGGTGTCCGATTCGATCATGGGCATCACGCTCCCTGTGCGGCAAGCGCCGCGGTCAGGACGATGCCGGCGATCTTGGCGGCCTTGACGTCATGCTTGTCGTAATCCTCTAAGGCCACCGAGATGGCGACCGTGGGTGAATCGTAAGGTGCAAAGCCAACGAACATCGAGTTGACGTTGGTGCCGCCAGTCTCGGCCGAGCCGGTCTTGCCGGCGACCTTGACGCCTGGGATCTGGGCATCGGTGCCGGTGCCGGACTGGACGACGGCAAGCATGGCCTGCTTGACCTGGTCGGCCGTGGCGGAGCTGACGGCCTGACCAAGCGAGCGGGACTGCGTGGTCTTGACCACGGTTCCGTCCGGGGCGAGTACCTGGGCTACAAAGTACGGGTCCATGACCACGCCGCTGTTAGCGATGGCGGCGGCAATCACGGCGTTTTGCATGACGGTGGTCTGCGGGCCGGGCGTGTGGTCCATGCCGACAGGCTGGCCGGCGCCGGCCCAGGCGGTCTCCCACTCGGTCATGAGCGACGGGTCGGCCATGATGGAGGCCGCGGAGGTCAGGTCCTGGCCGAGCTTTTGGCCGTAGCCAAAGGCGTTGGCAAACTGCACGAGCGTGTTTGCGCCAACTTCGTTTGCCACCTGGCCGAAGACGACGTTGGAGGACACGGCAAAGGCCTGCTGCAGGCTGATGGTGCCGTAGCTCTCGTTGGCATAGTTGGTGACCGGTGCGTTGCCGATGTCCATGGAGCCGGGCGCCTGGTAGGTGCTGGTAAGGCTGGCGGTACCGGTCTCGAGTGCCGCGGAAAGCGTAACGACCTTAAACGTTGAGCCCGGCGTGTACAGCGCGTCCATGGCGCGATTGTACATGGAGCCGTCCTCGCCGCCGCCCGTCTGCAGCAGGGCATCGATGTTGGTGTTGTCGTAGGTGGGCGAGCTGGCACATGCGAGCACCGCGCCGGTACGCGGGTCGATGACCACTACAGCGCCCTTAAAGCCCTTGAGCGCCTGCTCGGCCGCCGTCTGGATACGCGAGTCGATGGTGAGCTTGGCGGTGTTGCCCGGCTGGGTCTGGCCCGCGAGCGACGCGATGGCGTTGTTCCAGCTGGAGTAGTCCTTAGAACCGGTGAGCGTGTCGTTCATGACGCTCTCGATGGCGGTGGTGCCATACTGCTGGCTCACGTAGCCAACCACGTGCGCTGCCAGGTTACCGTTGGGGTAGGAGCGTACGTAGGTGCCGTCCTCCTGCTGCAGCGACTCGGCCAGCGTCACGCCGTCGGACGTGATGATGGAACCGCGCTGGATGTACTTGGAGCGGGCGATGGTGTGGTTGTTGGTCGGCATGTCCTGATAGTCCTTGGCCTTGATGACCTGGACATAGGTGAGGTTGCCGATAAGGATGGCGAACAGCGCCGTAAAGGCGAGCACCGCACGAGTTAGACGGTTGGCAAGCGCAACGCGGCCGAGCACACCGGATTCAGGCGTGTCGAGCAGGCGACGACGCATGCGCGAGCCGACGGAATGGCTACCGCTGCCGTAGGAAGACGAGGTGGCAAAGCGCGTGCCCGTCGGGGCGGCGGCCGATGCGACCTGATCATCGGTGATGGCGGCCATGGTGCCGGTGCCGGTAAGCTCGGCCTCGCGTCCGGTCGCCTCGTCACCGGCGCGCAGCAGGAGCGCGACGATGATAAAGCTCGCCAGCAGCGAGGAGCCGCCCTGGCTCATAAAGGGCAGGGTGACGCCGGTCAGCGGGATCAGGCGGGTTACGCCGCCAACGATCAAGAAGGCCTGGAAGCTGATGGCGGCCGTAAGGCCCGTGGCGCTAAAGGCGGCGAGGTCGGATTTAGCGCGGGCAGCCGTGGTGAGGCCACGCACGGCAAAGAGCATAAACAGGATGAGCACGGCGCCGCCGCCCAAAAGGCCCATCTCCTCGCCGATAGCCGAGAAGATAAAGTCGGACTCGACGACAGGGATGTTGTTGGCCATGCCGTTGCCGATGCCAACACCGACCAGACCGCCATCGGCAAGCGAGAAGAGCGACTGGACGATCTGGTAGCCCTGGCCCTGGGCGTCCCTAAACGGATCGACCCAAACCTGGAAACGCACCTGAACGTGCGATAGGAACTTGTAGGCGCCCACGGCTCCAACGGCTAAGAGCGCAAGGCCGATAACGACATACGAAAAGCGCCCCGTGGCAACGTAGAGCATCAGCAAGAAGATGGTGTAGAACAGCACGGCCGAACCCAGGTCGCGTTCGAAGACGACGACGAGCAGGCACACACCCCACACGGCAAACAACGGCAGTAGCAGTCGCAGGCGAGGGATCTTAAAGCCCAAGATCTTGCGGTTGGAGATGGAGAGCAGCTCGCGGTTCTCGGCCAGGTACCCGGCCAGGAACAGCACGATAAAGACCTTGGCGAACTCGCCGGGCTGGATGGTAAAGCCCGCGATGCGAATCCACAGCTTGGAGCCCGAGATCGTGGTGCCGATAAAGATAGGCAGCATCAGCAGGATGATGCCGATGATGCCAAAGGTGTACTTGTAGCGCATGACCACGTCGAGGTTTTTGACTAGTGCAAGCGTTCCCACCATGAGCGCCACCGAGACAAACAGGATGATGAGCTGTGAGATGGCGAGAGCGGGGGCGAGACGCGTCACGAACGTGATGCCGATGCCCGAAAGTATAAATACGATGGGCAGGATGGCGGGGTCGGCACCGGGCGCCAAGATGCGCACGGCAATGTGGGCCGCGGCAAAGGCGGCAAAGAGGCCGATCGGTACGGCGAGCGTCTCAAAGGAGATAGCGGCGCCCGCAGTGAGCACGTACATCGCATACAGCAGGATGACGGGGAACGCCGAGGCGATGAGCAAGAGCAGCTCGGTGTTGCGGCGACTCATAAGCGGCACTCCCTTTCTAGTTCTTATCGGAGGCTTCGGCCTCGGCGGACTGTTCGGCGGTTTTCTCGGAATCTGATTCGGAGGTCGATCCCTGATTGGTGTTGTCGCGAATCGTTTGCGCGTCGATCACCTGGCGGGTCTGCTCCTCGTCGATCTGGTGGCGGTACTTGGATATCGTGTCCTGCGCATCGTCGACACTTGTTTGCGGAATGCCCGCCTTGAGGCGGTTTTGCGTGTCTTCGGGCAGGTCGGACAGCTTAATGCTGGTTTCGCTCTCGAGCCAGTGGAGCTTGAGTCCGAGCGGCTTGCCGGGCAGGCCGCGCCAGACGGCGACATTGCCCTGGTAGGTACCCAGGTAGTATGAGCCGGTGACACCCGTGTAGGCCCAGATGCCAGCTGCCAGCACAAAGACGAGGGCCAGGATGGCGGCGATAGTAATGTTGCGGCGACGCACGCGTTGCGCCTCGCGCATAACGCCATCGTCAACCAGGTCAACGACTACTACGGTCACGTTGTCGTGGCCGCCGGCGGCAAGCGCCGCGTCCACTAGGTTGTCGACGCAGATTTGCGCGGTTGAGGACTGCGTGGCGATGTTCTCGATATCGCTATCGGGAATCATGCTCGAGAGGCCGTCGGAGCACAGGATCAGACGGTCGCCTTCCTCGATATGCAGAGTGAAGTGGTCGGCATACATGGCGGGGTCCGAGCCCAGTGCGCGGGTGATGACCGAACGGTTGGGGTGGACGCGAGCCTCGTCTGCCGTGATCTCGCCGGCGTCCACGAGCTCCTCCACGTAGGAGTGGTCGCGGGTCACGCGGATGAGCGTGCCCTCGTGGAGCAGATAGGCGCGAGAGTCGCCCACGTGGGCGATGGCGAGCGTGTCGTTTTCGATGTAGGCGCAGGTGGCTGTGCAGCCCATGCCGGGCTTGCCCAGGCCGTTCAGGGCCGCCTCGATTACGGCGGCGTTGGCTGCCTCGACGGCTGCGGCCAGGCGTGCTGCGTCGGCGGACTGTGGGGCCGTCTTGGCAATAGTCTCGACGGCGATGGAAGAGGCTACCTCGCCGGCAGCGTGACCACCCATGCCGTCGCATACGCAAAAGAGCGGCGACTGCACCAGGTAGGAATCCTCATTGTGCGGGCGCACGCAGCCAACGTCGGAGCGGGCGCCCCACATAAGTTGCGTGGTGGTGCCGGCATCATAGGTCGAGTCGGTCTCGATGCGCTCCTCGGTCAGGGGCTCAAAGCTCATGGTCGAGCCGGGGTCTTTGAGCTTGGCCTCAACGGCGGCAACGTCGATTTCGGCGGTGTCACCGGGAGAGACGGTGTCGGTCACGGGGTTTGATTCGGAATCACCGGTGTCCGGGGAGTCGGGCTCCTCGGACACGCGGGCGGTCGACTCGTCGTCTTGCGGGCTGACGTCTATAGGCTCGGGCGCCGGCGTAGACGCGGGCGCAACCTCGGACGCCGGGGCCATGGGAAACGCCGGCGCGGCGGGCTCGGGTGCCGCAAACACCGCAGCGCTCTCGTTGATTGCCGCGGCGACGGGCTCTGCAAAGTGAGCCGGCGCCGGGGTTGCTTCGGGCGCTGTGGGCTGTTCCGCAGCATGTGCGCCGATGGGCGCCGCTACGGCATCCTCTTCGTCCTCGTTATCGGCGAGATCCGAAATATCATGCGTTACATGCGAAAGAGGCAGGGAGAACACGGTGTCCTCGGGCTCCACGGGTGCGGAGCCCGCCGGAGCGGCGTGGGCCGGCGCAGCTGTGGCGGCGGCCGGTGCCTCGGTCATAGTTGCGGACTTGTTCTCCTCGTCGATCATCGACGGTTCACCTTCATGACCACGTCGCCAATCTGGACTTCGTCGCCCTCACGCAGCGTCGCGGGCTCCACGAGTTGGCGGCCGTTGACGAGCGTGCCGTTAAGTGAGTTGAGGTCCTCGATGATGAGCGCCGGGCCCTGCAGCGAAAAGCGCGCGTGCGAGGCTGAAACGAACGGTTCGTTGATGCAGATGTCCGAAGATGGCGAGCGACCGACGATGACGGGGCCGAGCATGTCTACGTGGATGCCGCGGATACCGCGCGGACCCTTGTCCACATCGATCGTCCAGATAGCCGAGTCGCGGCGCTGTCCACGCACAAGTCCCACGCCGGTCTTCATGACGACGAACAGAAAGATATAGAGCAGGGCGACCAGGACGATGCGGCCTGCAAAAAGGACGATATCGATGTTCATAAGCGACTATCCCCTAAATTCAAAGGTACTCAGGCCAAACGTCAGCAGATCGCCGTTGCGCAGCGGGCAGCGCGTAATGCGGCGGTTGTTGACGAGCGTGCCGTTGGTGGAATTGAGATCCTCGATCGACCAATCCGAGCCCGTAAAGGTGAGCTGGGCGTGGCGGCGCGACACGTTGGGGTCGCGCAGGGCAATGTCGGAAACTGAGCGCTCGCGACCGATGGTCACCTGTGCGGAGGTGATGCTATGGCTCTCGCCGCTCACGACGTCGACGAGCTGGGCGAGCGGACGCTGCGGGGCGCGAGTGCTCGCCATGTTGGAGGCGATGCCGGCTGCGGCGCCTAGGCCCACGGCGGCACCGGTCGCGGCGGCTCCGCCCATGCCGGCAAGCGCGTCACGCGAGACGGTCTGCGGCACCGGGATGGGAGCGGCGGGGTCGGGGATGCTAGGCGCGAAGGGGTCTGCCACGGCAAGCGGGTCGGGAGCGGCGGCGCGAGGCGTCGGCTGCTGCTGGGGCATGGCGGCGGGACGCTGCTGCTGCGGGGCAGCAAACTGCTGCTGGCCGGCGCGCGGGGCGCTGGCGGCACGGCTTGTCGCGGAGTTGTTCTGGCCCAGGCCGTTTTGATAGGCGCGCTCTTCTTCGTACAGGCGGCCGAGCGTGGGGGCATCGACGTTCTCGGCAAAGACCGAGAACTTGCCGGCGCGCAGCTGCGGATCGATCATAAAGCGCACGAGGGGCTCGCCGACAAAGACATAGCGGCGCTTTTCGGCCTGCGCCTTCACAAACTCGCGGACCTCGCGCGAAAGCTCGGGGTAGAACGGGGCGAGCATGGGATCGTCGTCGGCGGCGATAAGGATGGTATAGAGTGCCGGCGCCGTGTTGACGCCGTTGATCACCAGAGTCTGATCCTCCATGTCGCGAGCGGCCTGCTTGGCAAGCTTCTTAAAGGAGAACGGGGCACGGGTGGCACCGAAGATGCCGGCCACGTGGTCCTCGAAGATGTTCAGGAAGTTCACGAAAGATCACTCTCCGTATAGGTTCTTTGGTATCCGAGCAAATATAGGCATATCCCAACGATTATAGAGGATAGGATTCCCGCAACCGCCGCCTTGGCGATGACCGCGGCTGCAAGGCTGGCAATTTCCATATGGTGTGCAAGACAGGACGCCGCTGCGCAGCCGATGCCGGTGACAGCGATGGCGGCGATTGCGGCAAGGTTTGAGCCCTGATTGGCACGCTTGGCATGGGCATTGAGCAGCGCGGATGACGCTGCGGCAGTTGCCGCGGCCAGCCCAAAGGCAGCCCAAAGGAGCGGGTCTCCCAGCGCTGCGGCAACGTTACCGAGCCCCAGCACGCCTCCGGCTGAAAGCGCGACTGTCGCCAGGCGGGCAAAAAGCGCGCCCATGCCCGTTGCCGCGGCGGCGCTTGCCGGGCCGAGCCAAAATGACGCGACGCCGGCGGCGACCCCAGCTGCCAGGAAGGTATTGCCGGTCAGACAGCCAAGCGCGAGTGCACAGGTGAGTGCGGCGCTCGCGGCAGCCTCGGTGCGACCCCAGGCGATCCACCAACCGGACATGGCGGCGGCAAAGATCACCGCGACGGGCAACATCGACAGGATGCTCTGCGCCTGCATGGTGGCGTTGGCCATGAGCACCAAAAAGCCCACAGCCGAGATGGCCGAGCCAATCTGGGGGGCCAGGCCAGCCGCCGCTCCGATTGCGATAGCCGCAATGACCAGGCCGGGAAGCGCCGCGACCCCGGCCGTTTGCATCAGCAAAAAGCTAAAGGTGCCGCACGTTAGCGCCGAGATAGCGCGCATGGTGTAGTCGCGCGCATGGCTCCAGCGCGTGCCCGCCCAGCCAAGTGCGGGGTCGACCTCGATGGCGTCGTCCTCGTAGTGCGACGGCTCGATACCGTCGAGCTCCTGCTCGTCATCCGAAAGCTCGCCAACCATTTGCTCCAGGCTGCGACGGCCCTCGCGCACGCTGCCCAGACCGGCAAGGAGCTGGTCGCAAAATGCCTCGATGCTGTTGGGGCGGTCCTGCGGCATGGGGGAGAGCGCGCTCATGAGCGCGCTCTCGGCTCCCGGGGGAAAGTGTGGTATCAGCTCGCTGGGATAGGTGGCGCCGCCGATGATGCGGTCGAGCGAGTCGGCGGGCGTGGCCGCCATAAAGGGAGCGCTGCCGCACAGGCCCTCGTAGATCACACAGGCGAGGGCAAAGACATCGGCGCGCTCGTCGACCGTGCCGGTCTCGATATCGAGCTGCTCGGGCGGCATGTAGCCGATGGTGCCGCCGCGCGAGCCGCCAAAGCCACCGGCGGACGACAGCCGCGCCATGCCAAAGTCGGTGAGCTTTACATTACCCGAGTGGTCGATGAGCACGTTGGCGGGCTTAATGTCCAGGTGGAGTACGCCATTACTATGGGCGAAGGTGAGCGCCTGGCCCAGGGCATCGGCAATGGCCGCGGCCTCGTCAAAGGTAAGTGAGTGGCCGTCCACGCGGTGCAAAAACTCGGCCAGCGACATGCCATCGACATATTCCATAACCAGGTAGGCATAGGCTGTGTCGTGCGTAAAGTCGATGACCTGCACGATATTGGGATGTTGAAGCATGGCGGCGGTGTGCGCCTCGCGCAGGACATCCATGATGTCGCTGGCGGGCATGCCGGCACCGTTGATAAGGGGGATGCGCTTAATGGCGACGCGGCGGCGCAGGTGCGTGTCGCGGCAGATCTCGATGGAGCCAAAACCGCCGGTCGCAAGTGTCTCGAGCGGCTGGTACCGCTTGAGCAGCTCGCGAGAGCTGGTGCCCTCCAAAGGAACGTCCGGCGAGAACCGGGCGGTATGTTGCGGGAAAAGCGGCATGGCCAACCCTCGTGCGTTTAAAGTTCGTTTGCGAGCGGCGGGCGCGGGGCCGAGCCATTCGCGGTGGCATAGATGCTGCTAGTGTAGCACGCTCGGGCGGATGGCGAGGATAACGGGATGCGAGGCTGCCTGTCTGTCTTGGCCTTAGCGCTTCTTCTTGTTCTTCTTCTGCTTGCGCTGCTTGCCCTTGGTCTCCTGGGGCTTGTCGCCCTGCTTGGCCTCGGCGGCGGCCTTTTCAGCCTTCATCTTCTTGCGTTTGGTCTCGATGCGGAGTTTTTTGTTGATGCGCGCCTTAAGGAAGGTGCCAAACTGCTCGGCATCGCCGCGAATAAAGGTTTCCTTAGGGATCGTCACGCCCTGGTCGGCGAACATGGCCACAAAGATGCGCTCGCCGTCGAGCACGTGGTCGAGCTTCTCAAACGGGAAAAACTGCGACTTGCCGCTCTTGCCCCAAACCATCAGGCCGTCCTCGTTGGCGGCGACGCGGCGATAGCGGCCACCCATGGACTCGTCGGCCTCGACGGAATCGATAAAGTCGCGGGCGAGGGTGTGGTGCAGGTTTTTGCTCCACCAGGCCAAAAAGGCGCCGAACACGATCAACACGACGCCAAACTTGATCCAGTTGCCGCCGGCCACCAGCATGCCGATGCCGATGAGCGCGGCAATTGCCGCGGCGACATACAGCGAGCCGCGACGCCTGGGCGAGGCGACCAGGCGGGCGAAGTCGGTGACCAGGTCGTTTTCGTACTGGTACTCGTTGAGGTACAGGATGCCGTCATCGGCTGCGGCCTGCTCCTCGAGCGCGACCTCGACCTGGTCGGCTGCTTCGGAGGGAACGAGGTTGCTCTCTGCGTCTGCCATGCTCTTTGGACTCCTATCGCGGCGGGCTCGCCGTACGGGTTATTATGAATGCAGTATGCCGTGCGACCGCATGGCCGTCGCGGCAACAAGACTCAGTATACCCGGGGGAGCACCCATGGAATCGTTGTACCGAAAGTATCGCCCGCTCACCTTCGACTCCGTGGTGGGCCAGCAGCATATCGTCTCGACGCTCGAGCACGCCATCACCGAGGGGCGCCTGTCCCACGCATACCTGTTCTGCGGACCGCGCGGCACGGGCAAGACCACCATGGCGCGCATCCTTGCCAAGGCGCTGCTGTGCCGTAATGCCGAGGCAGCGCGCGCCGAGGGCGCAAGCGGGTGCATGCCCGACGGCACCTGTGAGGAGTGCGAGCTCATCGCCGAGGGCAACCACCCCGATGTCTACGAGCTCGATGCCGCAAGCCGCACGGGCGTGGACAATGTGCGCGAGGAGATCATCAACTCCGTCAACTTTGCCCCGGTGCGCGGCAAGTACAAGATCTATATCATCGACGAGGTCCACATGCTCACGACGGCGGCGTTCAACGCGCTGCTCAAGACGCTCGAGGAGCCGCCGGCACACGTGATCTTCGTGCTGTGCACCACCGACCCGCAAAAGATTCTGGAGACCATCCTCTCGCGCTGCCAGCGCTTCGATTTCCACCGCATCAGCAACGAGGATATCGAACATCGCTTGTCCTACGTGTGTGAGCAGGAGGGCTTCGATTACGACGACGAGGCGCTCGCCATCGTGGCGCGCCATGCCAAGGGCGGTATGCGCGACGCGCTTTCCACGCTGGAGCAGCTGAGCGTTTTTGGCAACGGCGCCGTGCATGCGGACGATGCCCGCTCGCTTTTGGGCGAGGTTTCGGACCAGATCCTGGGCGAGTTTGCCCGCGCTATTGCCGAGCGTGATATTGCTGAACTCTATGGGCTCATTCGCGCACAGGTCGAGGAGGGCAATGATCTGCTTGAGCTGACGCGCGACCTGGTGGCGCATGTGCGCGACGTGTATGTGGCCTGCGTTGCCGGTGCCCGTGCCGAGCTGTTTGAGGGCGGGGCCGAGCAGGCCGAGGCGCTTGCTGCCGAGGCTGCTGCCTTTGGCGAGCATCCGGCCGACCGTCTGGCCCGCGTGCTGACGGTGCTCGACGATGCCGCACTGGAGATGAGGGGTGCGAGCGACGTGCGCCTGGTGCTCGAGATCGCCTGCACGCGCCTGGCGCGTCCCGAGGCCGATCTGACCATTGAGGCCCTGGCCGAGCGCGTGGCACGCCTGGAGACCATGGTTGCCAACGGCGCCGTGCCGGCGAGCGTGGCTGCTGCTCAGGCCGCCGCGCCTGCCGCATCCGTATCCGCTGCTGTCCAGCAGCCGACGCTGATCTCGGGTGCCCGAGCCGCTACTCCTGCGGCGACCGCTGCCCCCGCTGCTACGTCCGCGCGCCAGGGCGGTATGCCTTGGGACCGTGGTGCTGCCGCTCCGGCGGCTCAGCCTGCGCCCCGTTCTGCGTCCGTGTCAGCTTCCAAGCCTGTAGCGCCTGCACCTCAGCCTGTTGCGGCCCCCGCGCCTGCCACCGCTCCGGCACCTAAGCCCCAGTCCAACAACGCCGCCCAGGTTGCCGCCGCCGGTGCTGCCGAGACCCCCGCGGTTGAGGACGCCGGCGAGCTCCAGCGCAAATGGGCCGAGGTCGTCGAGCGCGTCAAGGCTCGTCAGGCCTCCTACGCAGGGCTTTTGCTCAACGCCCGCGCCACGGCCGACGACGGCTCCAAGCTCACGGTCTCGTTCCCCGCGGGTTCGACTTTTGCCATCAAGATGCTCGGTCGCGCCGATACGCAGTCGGTGGTCCTGCCGACGGTCTGCGCGGTCTTCGGTCGTCGTACCGTCGACTATGTCCTGGATGGGGGTGGCACGCCGGCTCCTCAACATGAGGAGCATTCTCCATCTGCACGGGCTGCGGTATCTGCGGACCCGCAACCCGTGTCCTCGGTGCCCCCTGCATCCTCGAGCGCCAGCGCGACGCAGCCAAAAGCGGCGCCGGTAGCGGCACCGACCCCGTCGGCGCCGCTTTTGGCTGCGT
>URBB01000052.1 GCA_900545835.1 uncultured Collinsella sp.
GAGGGTCGCGAGCTCCTCCGCCCCGACGGCGATCCCGAGCCTCGACGCGGCGTCGCTCGCGAGCTCGTAGGGGCTCGCCCCCGCGCCCGCCATCATTCGGCCCTCCCGAAGTCGAACCTCTCGAAACCGGGTTTCGTCCTGGGCGGGGCGATTTGCTCGACCACGGTCCCCACCGGCTGGGTCGGCAGCTCCTCGGGCTGCGCCGGCGATGTCTCCCACTGGCCCTCGCACCAGCTGTCGGCGCCGGCGCCGACAGCGTGGGCGACGAGCTCGCGGGAGAGGTCGTCGCTGTATATGTGCACCACGCGCCCCTCCCGGCTCACCCTGCACTCGCGGCGGACGTACCAGTAGGGCACGCCGTAGCGGTGCCCCTCGAAGCTCACGAAGCCGTCGAAGGAGATCTTCCGGCGCGGGCACAGGTACCGCTCGACCTCGGCCGTGACCTCGAGCGGCCTGGTGTTCGCCGAGCACGCCGCCTCGTGCTCGCGCATCGGGACGCATGCCGCCGCGCGCCGCCAGCGGCCTCCCTGCTCGGCGCACCAGAGGGCGGCCTCCCGGTTGAGGGCGTCAAGGTCGGTAAAGGACCTTCCCGCGAGGAAGTTCCCCTTCACGAAGCGGACGAGCCTCTCCACCTTGCCCTTCGTATAGGGGTGGCGCGGCCTGCACAACCTGGTGCGGAAGCCGACGACGCCCATGAACTCGGCGTAGTCGGCCTGCCAGACGGGCCGGCCGTCGGCATCGCGGCGGACGACCACGCTCTTCATGTTGTCGGTGAGCACGGTCGCGGGCACGCCCAGCGCCGAGAACGCGTGCAGCATCCCGATGAGGAGGTTCTCCTGGCGCGCGTTCGGGAAGAACTCGACGTGGGCGCCCCCGCAATGGTGGCAGACCATGGCGAAGCAGGCGATCCGCGCCCGCTCCCCGCCAGGGCGCTCGACCGCGACGAAGCCCCAGTCCATCTGGTAGGCCTCTCCGGGCGCCGTCCTGAAGCGCTGGCCGCGGCAGCCCTGCGGGGCCGCCTGCCGCCTCTTCGCGGGCACGAGGTCCCGGTGCGCGGCGATGTAGGTCTTCACCGTTGTGAGGCCGCCGGCGTAGCCCTGGCCGAGCAGCCGCTCGAATATCACCTGCGAGTTGGTGACGCCCTTCCGCAGGAGGTCGTCCACCAGGCCGGTGTGGCCGGCAAGCACGCCCGGCGCGGCCCTCCTCCCGCTGTTCCCGTGGGGCAGGGCCCTGAACCCGTGGGCCCTGACCGTCCTCGCGCGGGAGCGGGTGAGCCCCGTCCTCCTGCAGAACTCCGCGAGGTTGCATGCCTGCGGGTCGAACCCGTCGCCCTCCTCCGCGGCCATCTCCCGGAGCGCCGCGTCTATAATCTCCTGTAGGTCATCGTGTCTCTCGTTCACCTCAATGGTCCTCCTAACGCCGGCGTGTTGGCACCACCAGCGTAGTGGCGGCGGGGAGGCACGGTGGCCATTATTCGGTGACCGGGATTGGTCAAAATAGTTTGACTATTAGCGGCTAAAATCGCCCGGCGCTAACAAGGGCAATTGCTATGGCTGCAATGATCAAAAGCAGGATTGTCAGTCGATGCTGCTTGCGTCGTTTACTTGATGAAACGAAGATTGATTTTCCCTGTTTTGGCGTTTCGAGATAGCGAGCCGAATGCGTCAAGGTTTGCTTTGGTCGAGGACCTCTTTGTTGATGAGCGGCGGATGCTTTCATCGGCTCATCACTAGCTGCGCTGTTTTTAGATAATGGTGCGTCTTTCAGATATACAGGGTCTCCCGAGGCGACGCCCATATGTTTGCGTCCCGTTTGGGCATCCTCGAGCGTTTGATATCGATTTCTCGTCACATACTCGGGCTCAGGATCATTAATGGGCTCTTGCGAGATGTGGGGGCGATGGAACCGCGGCGGCCGCGTGGAAGTATCTTCCCCCTGCGTCGGCATAAACATTTTGTTCTGGTTTTGGTCGTCCATGATGCCCTTTAGCTCGTTACCAACAACGTGTACGCGCTCATTGTAAGCCCCTTGCTATTTGTAGCTGCGAACATACTTGTTATTTAAGCTCTGGTTCAAAGAACCTTAACCTTATTAAAACCTGAGTCAAACACACTTAGATATGCTTATAGTACTGGACTCAAAAAACTTTATAGTCGATGTATATATGAGCACTGGGTGGGCATATATAAGAGCGTCAAAAGAAGTCCCGGTCACCTAGAAGATGACTCGGCAGTCCTTAAAAGGAGTGGTAAACATGGCAAGCATGGTTCCTTATCGTTCGGTTTTTGGCGTTCGTCCTTCTGCTAGCTCGCTGTTCGATCTGTTTGATGATATGACCGACCTTGCAAACAACTCGATTGCTTCCAAGGCGTTTCCCGTTGACGTTGAGGATAAGGGCGACGGCTATGAGGTCAAGGCCTATCTGACCGGTGTCGCCAAGGACGATATCGATGTCGAGCTCAATGAGGGCCGTCTGTCCATTAGCGTGAATGTCGAGGAAGACGAGGAGAACGAGGGCAAGAACTTCTTGCAGAAGGAGTTCAGCTCGTACAGCGCGACGCGTGGCGTGTATCTAAAGGACGCTTCGAGCGAGGGCCTCTCGGCTAAGTACGCTGACGGCATCCTGACCGTTACGGTTCCCAAGATCGTCGAGAAGAAGAACGTTACGAAGATCTCCATCGACTAACTTCGTTGGTGTTCTGAGCTATTAAGAGATAACAAAAGGGGCTGGGAAGCGATTCCCGGCCTCTTTTGCTGTCTAGGAAAGCCTATTGAATGGTTGCTGGCCGATACTGGCTTGCGGGGCGTATCGAGAGTTTTCGCGATCCTTGGAGAAGGGTGGCGGAGCTGCCGACCTCGTCATCCAGGGTTGCGGCTAGAGCTTTGGCATAGCTTTTGACGGTAAGGCTCGGACGATTGTTATCTTGGCTGATATGCATGGCAATGAGCTGTTCGGTGCGATCGGTAACAAGTTCGCGCGCGGCTTCGGCGGCTTGGTCGTTGGAGAGGTGTCCCCTTGCAGACAGGATACGCTCCTGAAGAAAGCGGGGATATTCTCCCTCGCGTAGCATGGCCACATCGTGGTTGCTTTCGAGCGCGAGGACTCGACAATCTTTGAGGGTGTTCATGGCCTGGCTCGATAGCTCTCCGGTGTCGGTGGCAAAGCCAATGGAATCATCGGGGGCGTCGAACCGATAGCCGACTGGATTGATGACATCGTGTGATGTTGAGTAGGTTTGCACGTGGATGCCGGCAAAGGAAAGGGTGTCACCGGGATCGAATTCCTTGACAGGCAGATGCGAAAGATTTTCCTTGCTGGAAAGTGTGCCCCTGCTGGCAAAGAGGGGGCCGTGCCAGTGCTTGCACCAGACATCGAGGCCCTTGATGTGATCGCTATGCTCATGAGTAATGAGAAGAGCCGAGACGTTGTCTGCCGAGAGCCCCAGTTCTGTCATGCGCTTTAATGTCTCGCGGCGAGAAAGACCGTCGTCAATCATGATGAGCCCCCGGGGGCCTTCGATGAGCGCGCAGTTGCCTTTTGAGCCGCTGCCAAGGATATGAAGGTGCAGGCGAGACATAAGATTCCAAAGGATACAATGGGTGCGGACGAATAGAGGAGGAAGCGAATGCCAACGGTATCACAGCATTACGGACACCATGCCGCGCCTGGGGCAGTCGATGAGACCCGGACGAGGCAGCAGGCTGCTCCTGTCGTGCTCATGGTATCAGGCGGTGCGGACTCGACGGCACTGCTTCTTATGGCGTGCACATCAAAGCTGGATATCCAAGACGGACGCGGAGTTGTCCCCATTGCTCGCGAGCGCCTGCATGTGCTGCATGTAAACCATCATCTGCGCGGCAAGGCGTCCGATGGCGACGAGGCCTTTGTGCGTGAGCTCTGCGCGCAATATGGTTTACCGCTGTGTGTGGAGCACGCTTATTTTGATGGGGAGTCGGGCAATATTGAGGCCGCGGCCCGCGAGGTGCGCTATGCCGCGGCACGGAGGTATGTTCGCGAGCTCTGCGCCCAGACGGGGGCACCGCGAACGGCGGCTCGTATCTGCACCGCGCACACGTCTTCGGATCGCGCGGAAACGTTTTTGATGAACGCGATTAAGGGTTCGGGGCCCGCTGGCCTATCGAGCATTCCTCGCCGGAGGAATATCGTGGTGCGTCCCTTGCTCGACCTGACTCACGGCGAGCTGGTGGGCTATCTGCAGGTACATGGTCAGCCGTGGCGTGAAGACGAGAGCAATGAGGATATCTCGTATCTGCGAAACTACGTGCGCCATCGAGTGATGCCGGTGGTGGCGCAGCGCAACGCGAGCGTCTGCAAGACGATTGGCGCCGCCTGCGAGATCTTAGGCGATGAGGACGCGTTTTTGTCTCAGCTTTCGGCACAGGCGTTTCGAAGCTGTTTGCGCAAAGAGGCAGCGGGCGCGCTGGTGCTCGATGCCAGGCGCCTTGCTGCGGCCGAGGTGGTAATCGCGCGGCGCATCGTGCGACTGGCGATCAAACGCATCGATCCGGACGCTCGTCCAGAGATGCGACATGTGGAGCGAGTCCTTTCCTGCGTTGCCGAGGGCGCCGGCTCGGTCACGCTTCCGGCGGGGATTGACGCACGCATTGAGTTTGGCATGCTGGCGTTTAAGGCGCCGGTGGCTCGCGAGGGCCTGGTCGCGGACTGGGTTACCGTACCCGGTCGTTTGCCGTTGGGCGGGGGACGTATGCTGGTCACAGAGCCGATGGCCGTTGAGCCGGGATGCGATATCGTGCGCCGCGCCCGTGAGCTTGCGGCTGCCGGGGAAGTGACAGCTTTGGTAGACGCGGCTGCCTTGGGTTTTGCCGACAGCGATAGTGAGCGGATCCTGGCGGGCTCGCGTGGCAAGATCCCTGTCGAGGCGCGATTGGCGCGCCTGTGGGTGGACGGTCCCGCACCGGGAGACGTGATGTGCCCGTTAGGGATGAGTGGCCGAAGCAAGAAAGTATCCGACTTGCTAGGTGAGGCTCGCATTCCCGTTTCCGAGCGCGCCGGCGTGCCCATGGTAAGGACGGCGCCGGGGGGTGCCGTGGTGTGGGTCGCCGGAGTTCGCGCGGACGAGCGTTTTAAGTGCACGGCCGCAACGCGCGTGGCCTATCTGCTTCGCGTGGTTGACGCGGATTAGCTTCTCGCACCAGCTATTCTGTGCGACGTTGACGGTATTCCCGCGCTGATGGCGTGCGGGCTGGAAAATATACCCCGTGCGCTGCTAGAATGTGAAGTTCGCGTCCATACGGCGGTGTGTGGGCGATAAGCACAAGAAAGGGTTGTCATGGCTTCTCAACATCCGGATATCGAGAAGGTTCTGTTTACGCAGGAGGATATCGACGGTATCGTCTCTCGCCTAGGCGAGGAGATTACGCGCGACTACGCGGGTAAGGATCTGGTGCTGATTGCGGTCCTGCGCGGTGCCGTGGTCTTTATGGGCGACCTGATGCGCAAGATCGAGCTGCCGACCAACATCGATTTCATGGCTGTTTCGAGCTATGGCGACGGTGTGAAGTCTTCGGGTATCGTGCGTATCATTAAGGACCTGGATATCGACATCCGCGGTCGCGACGTGCTGATCGTCGAGGACATTCTGGACTCGGGCCTGACGCTCAAGTATCTGATGAAGAACCTCGAGAGCCGCAAGCCCGCTTCTCTGGAGGTCGCCGCCTTCCTGTGGAAGGACGTTGAGGACCGCGTCTCGGCCATCACGCCCAAGTATGTTGGAACCCATTGCCCCGATGCCTTTGTGGTGGGCTACGGCCTCGACTATGCCGAGCGCTATCGTAACCTTCCGTATCTGGGCATTTTGAAACCGGAGGTTTATTCGTAAGATGCCCGACGACCGTAACGATAACAATTTCCAGACTCCCCGGGACCCAAAGATCCCGGGGATGCCCGGAGGCAAGAAGCCCACGCGTACGGGCTGGCTGTATTTTATTTTGGCTTGCGCGCTTCTGGGCTACGCCTTCTTTAACATGGGCTCCGGCTTTGCCAGCTCCAGCAATACCGTTAAGCTCGCGACGAGCGAGATGGTCAGCGCCATCAAGCAGGATCGCGTCGAAGATCTGACCTATACGGTTCAAGACGGAAGCGTGACGGGTCATTACTGGAAGACGAAGAAGGACAAGGGCGATACGAGCGAGCTCAAGAGCTTCTCCTCGACCTATGTCGGCTCCGATTCGCTTGCCGAGCTTATGGCGGAGCACCCCGACACTAAGTACATCGTCAACACCAATGACCCCGATTTTTGGGGCGACTTGGCGATGAGCGTGCTTCCGACGATCGCCCTTATCGCCATCATGTTCTACTTTATGCGCCAGATGATGGGCGCCAACAACAGGAACATGCAGTTTGGCAAGACCAACACCAAGACCAACGAGGCCACGCGCCCCAAGGTCAAGTTTGAAGACGTTGCCGGCGTGGACGAGGCAGTCGAGGAGCTCGAGGAGATCCGTGACTTTTTGAGCGATCCGGACCGCTACCGCAAGCTGGGTGCCAAGATTCCGCGCGGCGTGTTGCTGGTTGGCCCTCCGGGTACCGGTAAAACGCTGCTGGCCAAGGCCGTTGCCGGCGAGGCGGGCGTGCCGTTCTTTAGCATCTCGGGTTCCGACTTTGTCGAGATGTTCGTAGGTGTCGGCGCCAGCCGTGTGCGTGACCTCTTTAAGGAGGCCAAGTCCCAGGCCCCGTCGATCATCTTCATCGATGAGATCGATGCCGTGGGACGTCAGCGCGGAGCTGGCTTGGGCGGCGGTCACGACGAGCGCGAGCAGACGCTCAACCAGCTGCTGGTCGAGATGGACGGTTTTGAGGAGAGCGAGTCGGTCATCCTGATCGCTGCGACCAACCGCCCTGACATTCTGGATCCGGCGCTGCTGCGTCCCGGCCGTTTTGACCGTCAGGTTACGGTCGACCGTCCGGATGTGAAGGGCCGCGAGCAGATCTTGCGCGTGCATGCCGAGAACAAGCCGATGGACGAGGACGTGAAGTTTGAGAAGCTCGCCCAGATGACCGTTGGCTTTACCGGTGCCGACCTGGCGAACTTGCTCAATGAGTCTGCACTGTTGGCTGCCCGCCGCCATCGTTCCGTGATCTCGATGGACGAGGTCGAGGAATCGATGGAGCGCGTGATTGCCGGACCGCAGCGCAAGGGTCGCGTGATGACCGAGGCCGAGCGCACCACGATTGCCTACCACGAGAGCGGCCACGCTCTGGTGGGCCACATCCTGGAGCACTCCGATCCGGTTCACAAGATCTCGATCGTCAGCCGCGGCCAGGCGCTGGGCTACACGCTGCAGCTTCCGCAGGAGGACCACTTCCTCAAGACCAAGAACGAGATGCTCGACGAGCTCGCCGTGTTCTTGGGCGGTCGCGTTGCCGAGGAGCTCATGTGCGATGACATTACGTCGGGCGCGAGCAACGATCTGGAGCGCGCAACCAAGATGGCGCGCGAGATGGTCACGCGCCTGGGCATGAGCGAGGAGCTGGGCACGCAAGTGTTTGGCGAGGCGCAACATCAGGTGTTCCTTGGTCGCGATTATGCCGATCACCAGGATTACTCCGAGGAGACGGCGCGCCGCATCGATATCGAGGTTCAGCGCATTATGCGTGAGGCCCATCGTCGTGCGGTCGAGATCCTGGACGCCCGTCGCGATCAGCTCGATCTGATGGCGAAGGTGCTGCTTGAGCGCGAGACCGTCGAAGGCGACGCCGTGAACGCCCTGCTCGACAACGAGTGGGATGCCTACCTTGAGCGCGAGGGCGATATCCTGGCGGCCAAGGAGGAGCGCAACGCCAAGGCGGCCGGCATGCCGACCAAGAAGCGTGCGCCTCGCATGAGCGAGGAGGAACTTGCGGCAGATGCCGCGGCCTTTGCGCAGGCGGCCATGCAGGAGGATGCCGAAGCCGCATCCGATGACGCTGGCGATGATCGCGCCGTCAACGCCGATGCCGACGTCGACACCGACAAATAGTTCTTGTAGCGAAAGCCTCCGCGGGGAAACCTGCGGAGGCTTTTCTTTTGAGCGATATGTTGACTGGGGACAGACTTAAATGAGCGTTTTCACGCATTTAAGTCTGTCCCCAGTCAACATTGCTGCGGCACTTTGCTCAGCTAAAGCGTACAATAGCGCCTATGCGAAAGGGGAACAGATGATCAACGAAACCATGTATGCTCGCGGTGCGGAAAGCTCTATCATCCGCGAGATCTTTAGCTATGGCCTTGAGCGCAAGGCGCAGATTGGTGCGGAAAATGTATTCGATTTTTCGCTGGGTAACCCGAGCGTTCCGGCACCTGCCGCCGTGGCTGAGTCCATTAAGAAGGCCTTGGAGCTGCCGAGCGACCAGCTGCATGGATACACGCCTGCACCGGGTTTGCCGCAGTGCCGTACCGCCGTGGCCGAGTCGCTCAACCGCCGCTTTGGCACGAGCTATGAGGGCAAGGACGTCTTTATGACCGTGGGCGCGGCGGCTTCGCTCACCTGCACGCTCAATGCCGTTACGAACCCGGGTGACGAGGTCATTGTTATCGCCCCGTACTTCCCGGAGTATCGCGTGTGGATTGAGAAGGCCGGCTGTACGTGTATCGAGGCGCTCGCCGATGAAGATACGTTCCAGCTGAGCGTGAGTAACGTGCTCAAGGCGATTACCGATAAGACGGCTGCCGTCATCATCGACTCGCCCAACAATCCGACCGGTGCCGTATATACACGCGACACGCTGACGCGACTGGCCAATGTTCTGCGCGAGGCTAACGCTCAGCGCGATCCCGAGAATCCGATTATGCTCATCTCTGATGAGCCGTATCGTGAGATTGTCTATGGCGCCGAGGTGCCTTGGGTGCCTTCGATCTACGAGCACACCATCGTGTGCTACTCGTATTCCAAGTCGCTTTCGCTACCGGGCGAGCGCGTCGGGTGGATCCTGGTTCCCAATACGAATCCTCAGGCAGCTCGTCTAATGCCGGCCGTTGCCGGTGCCGCCCGCACGCTGGGCTTCGTGTGCGCACCGGCCCTCTTCCAGCGTGTAATCATCGACTGCATTGATGAACCGAGCGATGTCGAGGCCTATGCGCGCAACCGCACCGCGCTTACCGACGCACTAGCGGAGTACGGCTACACCTATGTTGAGCCGGATGGCGCGTTCTACCTGTGGGTGAAAACGCTGGAGCCCGATGCAAATGCCTTCTGCGAGCGCGCGAAGAAGTATGAGCTGCTCGCGGTGCCTTCGGATAGCTTTGGCATGCCGGGCTGGTTCCGCCTGGGCTACTGCGTGAGCTATGAGACAATCGTCAACTCGCTGCCTGCCTGGAAGCAGCTGGCCGACGAATATCGTCGAAAGTAAAGCGCTCTGCTTACAATGTTTTACGTGAAACGGGGTTTGGTTTTAAGCCAAACCCCGTTGTCTATGCCGTTGTGTGATTGGGATGAAGCAGTTTTACGACTGCCGAAAGCTATGCGTACAATGAATATACGCGACGGCCATACTGGACAAGGAGACCCGATGCCCTACCTTCTTTCTTGTGATATTCATACTCATACGATGTTCTCTGCGCATGCGTACTCAACCATCGAGGAGAACATCTATTGGGCGGCAGAGCGCGGCCTTCAGGTGCTCGGTTCCGCCGATCATTTAAGCTCGATGGTTACGCCTTGTCCCAATGACCTGCGCAGTTTCCAATTCTTTATTAACCAGGATATCTGGCCGCGCATTTGGAGCGGCGTGCTGGTGCTGCGTGGTGCCGAGGCCGATATCGTTTCGCTGGACGGAAGCCTGTTTGGCGAGGACACTCCTGTCACGCTCGATATCGCCGGCGATTCGTACAGCCGTCAGCATTCACTGTTCGATTTGGTTACGCGTAATTTGGATTATTTGGTTGCAAGCGTGCATAATCCGCAGATTGCTGAGGGCGCGACGCTGGCCCAGACGACCGAGATGTATATCAATGCCCTGGAGCACCCCAAGGTGTTCATGCTGGGCCACACGGGGCGTTCGGGCGTGCCGTTCGATATCGACGAGGTGCTGTTGGCAGCTAAGGCCAAGCACAAGATTATTGAGATCAACAACCATAGTCTTGAACACGGTGTCGACACTGAGCATTGGGCCGTATGCCGCAAGATCGCCGAGCGCTGCGCCGAGCTGGGCGTGGGCATTGGCGTGTCGACCGATGCCCACATTGGCATGGCCATTGGCAAGCTCGATCATGCCCGCAAGATGCTCGACGAGATTCATTTCCCGCTGGATTTGATCGTGACACGCGACCGCGAGACGCTGCTGCGCGAGATGGCGGCAGCCGGCGTGTGCGATCTGCGCAATGGGATGTAGCGGAGTTTATAAACCAAGCGAAGGGGGCGGCCCAGGCGGGTCGCCCCCTTTCTTGTGCCGGTGGATTAGCGGCGTTCGAGGACCGCTACGGTTTCGGTGTGGTCGGTGTGAGGGAACATGTCGACGGGCGTGATCTTGAGCAGGCGATAGCCTCCGTCGAGGAGCTGATGCAGGTCGCGCTCTTGAGTCACGGGGTTGCAGCTGATATAGGTGATGCGGCGCGGCTTAAGCGCGCAGGCAGCTTCGAGGAACTCGGGGGTAGAGCCGGCGCGCGGCGGATCGATGGAAAGGACATCGACCCGCTCGTTGTTATCGGCGGCATCCAGGATGTAATCGGTGGCATCGTCGGCCATAAACCAAGCGCTGCGGGTGAGGCCGTTGAGCTCGGCATTACGACGTGCGTCGGCAATGCCGGCGTGGTTGCGCTCCACGCCAAGCAGCATAATACCGACGCCCTTGTCCTGGGCGGCTTTGGCTGCGCACAGGCCGATAGTTCCACTACCGCAATAGGCATCCATGAGTACGTCGCCCTGCTGCAGGTCCATGCCGTCAATCGCGAGCTGATAGAGCAGCTCGGTCTGCTGCGGGTTGGTCTGGTAGAACGCGGTGGGGGAGATATCGAACTCGCAGCCGAGCAGCTGGTCGCGCATGCACTCGGCGCCATATACAATGCGGGTTTCCTCGCCGAGGATGGCGTTGCCGGGACGTCCGTTGATGTTTTGGGCGACGGTGACGATGTGCGGATTGAGTGCGGCGACAGCCTCAAAGAACTCCTGCGCATGCGGCAAGTCGCGCTGAGCGGTCACGAGCGTAACCATGACCTGGTCGGTACGCCAACCGCAGCGGACGACGGCATAGCGAAGCAAACCAAGATGCTTGTCCTCATTAAAGGCGGGAATATGCAGCCGCTCAGCTTCGCGTGCGATGCCGTTGAGAATCTGACGGGCACCCGGTGCCTCGACAGGACACTCGGGTACGGCAACGATCTTGTGCGTGCCGCGCTCAAAGAAACCGCAACGGACAGCACCCTCCTTACCGGGAGCAAAGGGAGTGGCGGCCTTATGGCGAAAACCGCGCGGCGCAGGATATTTGCCCGGGTCGCCCAGGGTGACGCCCATACCGCGAATGGGGTCGACGCTAATGCCCTCGCGCTCGCAAAGGGTAGCAAAAAGCTCCTCCATGGCGGCCTGCTTGGCTGCCAACTGCTTCTTATAAGGACGATTGAGCGCCGTGCATCCGCCACAAGCTCTCATGATGGAACAGGGAGACTTGGGATCCACAGCCTTACGCGCAGGCGAAACCGGATCTTTATGCGGACGCTTGGAGCGAGTCTGAGACGCTTTGTCTCCGCCTCGACGAGAGTCAGAACGCTTGGTCTTAGCCCTGCTCTTGGCCGATTTGCTTTTTGCAGCTTTAGAAGACTTGGATTTCGTAGAAGATTTCTCCTCCGACCCCTCAGCTGCTTCGATCAAAGCACGACGAGCCTTACGCTCCGCACGAGATTCTGCCATGAATTAACCCCACTAATTTATTAATTTAAAGCTACAAGCATTGTACCGTGCCAAGCCAACAGACGATATGCAAGCGGTTTATTGGTATCAGTGATAGGTACAACGATGATTGCCCGCTGGGCTCCGGGGCGGGGGTTAAGTTTATCGCGAGTTCCGCACGAACAGGAGGCCACTTAATGTGGCCTCCGTCGTGAGCAGGACTGTAGAGCAGGAAACCTAAGCCGGTGTCCCCGCTCTCCCGGGGCCGAACGCCCTAGTTGTTGAGCATGCGGTCGAAGCTTCCCGAGTCGCCATCCCGATAGTCTGCGGTCATCAGAATCTCCTGCGGAATGCGCGCGCCTTCACGTAGCACGTTGCGGAACTGCACGCGCGTAACCATGGGCAGATCCTTGATCGTCGCTGCCAGGTTCTGCGGCACGCCCTGGTTGGCAGCCGCGGGCTCGCACTCGCCGCCGGACTTCACGCGACGCTTATGCTCGGCGAGCATGGCGCGGTACATGCCGGCATGCAGGCGAATCTCAACCACATTGGCATTGCGAGCCTGCTCGACGATGCGCGCGCCCTCGCGATCGATATCACCCACGTAGTAGACGTAGTTAAAGCGATAGCCAATCTCAGCCAGATAATCATCCAGTGCGTGCGAGACGCTCGCCTTGCAGCCGCCGCCAAAAATCACGCCGCCCACCTTGGTACCAAAGAGCTTGGCATGTTTGCGTCCGCGCAGGAGCTTGACGATCTCGTCGTAGGTATCCAGGTTCTCGACCATAATGAACGGCTTGTCGGCACCCAGCGTAAAGAAGCCCGTAAAGTGCACGGGGCGATTGGGGGCGACCTTGATCGCCTGCATGCTAATGCCCTTTTCGGTCATACGTCTGATCAGGCGCTCACCGTGCTTGCCGTCAAAAGCCTTCTCGTCGTTAAAGATCTGGTAGGCACGCTGGCGGCGCGAGGCAACCGGCGTATCGGCACCTCGGTTCTGCTCGATCCAAGCCTGGATGATTGCGATTTCCTCGGCAATCTTGCGGTTGGACATCTCGTTGTGCTGAGTGCGCTGCGGAGCCTTTTTGCCGTCCTTGCCCTCGACCTTTACGATCTGTGTCTGCTGCTCCTTGATCTTAGAGCTGTCTCTTATACACATCTCCGAGCCCACGAGACCG
>URBB01000053.1 GCA_900545835.1 uncultured Collinsella sp.
ATCTACACTCTCTCCGTCGTCGGCAGCGTCAGATGTGTATAAGAGACAGCAGTTAATGCTGGCGTAGGGAGCATGCCGCCTTTACAGGGGCGCTGTCTATGCACAGCGCCCCTTTTCTATGCCAAGGAGGCATGTGCAGTGATTGATTCGGAACAGCTTAAGCAACATATGGTCAAGGCCGTAGAGGAGATTCGCGCCACCAATCCGATGGCCGGCTCCATCACCAACACGGTGACGATCGACTTTGTCGCCAACGCACAGCTCGCCGTGGGCGGATCGGCCGCCATGGTCTATCTGCCCGACGAGGGCGAAGCGCTCGTTGCCGGCGGCGGCGCCATCTATCTCAATATGGGCACGCTCTTCCCTATCTACGAGCAGACGATTCCCCGCGCGGCGAAGGCGGCACACGACGCCGGCAAGCCCTGGGTGCTCGATCCGGTTGGCCTGGGCATCGGTAGCCTGCGCACCCAGCTGGTAAACGAGCTCAAGCAGTACAAGCCCGCCATCGTGCGCGGCAACGCCTCCGAGATTATCGCGCTCGCCGGCCTGTGGGGCCTTGAGGGCGAAGCAGCTGATCTGAGCCGCGTGCGCGGTGTCGATACCACCGACACGGTCGATGCCGCCCGCGACGCCGCCGTGGCGCTCGCCCGCTACACCGGCGGCGCCGTAGTGGTCTCGGGCGAAGTCGACCTGATCACCGACGGCACAACCGTGGCCAAGTCCCACGGCGGCAGCCCGCTCATGTCCAAGATCACCGGCTGCGGCTGCTCGCAGGGCGGCGTGCTGGCCGTGTACGCCTGTGCCGCCGACCCGTTTACGGCAGCCATCTGCGGCGCCGCCGTCTACAACGTTGCCGGCACGCATGCCGCCGCTGTCGCCGATGCCCCGGCAAGCTTTAAGGTCGCCTTTATCGACGAGCTCTACCGCGCAACCGCCCAGGACATCGCCGATAACCAGCTCGAGCTCGAGGAGGCATAAGCCATGTCCGAGCCCGTAACCAATGCCGGCATGAACACGCTCGTCGCCGTGGCCATCGCCCCGTGCGGCACCGGCGACGAACTGTCCGCCGAGGTCGCCGAAGTCGTGCGCGTCATTCGCGAGAGCGGCCTTCCCAACCGCACCACCTCGATGTTCACCGAGATCGAGGGCGACTGGGACGAGGTCATGCAGGTCGTGCGCGACGCAACCTTTGTGTTGGCGAGCAAGGGCATCCGCACCGAAGTCGTGCTCAAAGCCGATATTCGGCCCGGATTTACCGACACCATGACCGGCAAGCTCGAGCGCATGGAAGCACAGATCAAAAAACAGGAGGAAGCACGATGAGCATCCGCGACAACCTTGATATCTCGGCCTATCTGGTACTCGGCCCCGAAAACACGCTCGGGCGTCCCGTGGGCGATGTGGTGGCCCAGGCGCTCGACGCAGGCTTTACCTGCATCCAGGTGCGCTCCAAGGTGGCAAGCGCCCGTGAAATCATCGCGCTGACGGGCGACGCCGCGCAGGCAATCGCACAGGCCGGCAAAACCGGTCAGGTTGCCCTGCTGATCGACGACCGCCTGGACTGCGTACTCGCCGCGCGCGAGCAGGGTATTGCTGTCGACGGCGTGCACGTGGGCCAGAGCGATATTCCCGTCGAGGTCTGCCGCAAGCTTCTGGGCCCCGATGCCATCGTGGGCCTTTCGGCCCGCTGCGAGGAGATGCTCGAGTACGTCAAGACCGCCGACATGAGCCTAGTCGACTACCTGGGCATCGGCCCGCTCCACGAGACCGAAACCAAGCGCGACTGCGGACGCGCGGCCGACGGCTCTATCATCACCAAGAGCTTTGAGGACCTGGCCGCACTCCACGCGGCAAGCCCCGTGCCCATCGTGGTGGGCGGCGGCGTCAAGACGGCCGACTTGCCGCAGCTTAAGGCAACCGGCGTCGATGGCTTCTTTGTGGTGAGCGCTGTCTGCAGTGCCGACGACCCCTACGCCGCCGCCAAGGAACTCGTCGACACCTGGCAGCAGGCATAGGCTCAGGCCGAGCAACTGATTCGCGACCTCATATCTTCAGCAATGGAAAGCGCATCCCAGTTTGGACCTCCATTCCGGGATGCGCTTTCCGCATGCAACCCTTACCCCGCCAGATACGCTTCCAGCTCGGGCAAGGTCGCCTCCGCATCGCGCCGACCGATCTGATAGATACGCTCGAGCTCATCCGGTTCACGGCACAGCGACGGTACCTTCACCGATTCGCTCGGCCGCACCACAAAGATTTCGCCGGCAGCCTCGCGACGTGCTAAGTCATCGAGCGTGGCATTGTAGACCTCATGCCGATGCTCAAGCGCTGCGACAAACTCCGGGTAGTGACGGAACACGCGCCGCAGCATGGGCATCACGCTGTTGGGCTGCTTCACAAAGCCCGCCGGCTGCGTGAGTACCACGATGTTTCGGTCATACCCCTGCGCAAACAGCCATGCGCTGGGAATAGAATCAGCCACGCCACCATCCAGATACTTATGTCCGTCAATAGCAACGGGACGCGTCGCCAAAGGAATCGCCGACGATGCCCGGATCCACTCGATATCCCGCTCGTCGCCATAAGGCAGGTCGTGATAGACGGCCTTGCCCGTCTCGATATCGGTACACACGCACGTAAACCGCATGGGGCAGGCGCGATATGCCTCCAGGTCGATGGGATCGCGCTCGATGGGCACCTCATGATAGGCAAAATCGGCATTGAACATGTCTCCAGTCCGCAGCCAGCTTGCTACACCCGCATAGCGCTTATCGGCACAATATGCCTTGTTGTAGCGAATGGCGCGTCCAATCTGCCGCGATTTAAAGTTGTAGCCAAACGCCGCGCCCGCCGAGACACCCACCATATGGTCGCAGGTCAAACCGTGCTCCATCCAAACGTCGAGCACGCCCGCCGTATACATACCGCGGTAGCCGCCTCCTTCGAGCGCCAGCCCCACCGTGCGCATCATATTTGACTGTGCCATGCGACCATCTCCGTCCCCGCAAATTCAAACGGAACAAGTATACCCGTCAACATATACCGCCCCAGTCGCATTTTTATCAAGCATCGCATCGTCGCGCTACCGCTTGTCGAACAATAGCCGCCCACAGCATGTGCACCCATATATAATTGGGTATTGTTGTTTACACTACCCAGCTGTTATCAACAGCGAACATTAGCCGGCAAAGTAACTCAACAACGCAGCAAGGCGGGGGCCTGGATGCACGCAAAACGCCGAACAACGATACGTGTACACAACGAGCTCGCCCGACGCAATCCGCCCCGACCTCAGAAAGCCGCTTAGAACATGGAAACTGTCAGCAATTACACCGAAACGCTCGAAAAGACCGTCCGCGACCTTCTCGAGCGTCAGGATGATCTGATTAGGACCGCCTTTACCGACCAGCTTACCGGACTTGGCAACCGCGGCGGCTTTGCCCGTTCCCTCGAGGAGCTCTGGGAGCAGGACGCTCCCGTTACCATGGCGTTCATCGATATCGACAATCTCAAGCACTGCAACGATGTCTTTGGCCATGACGAGGGCAACCGCTATATCTTGCAGGTAAGCCTTTATCTCAAGCTGTATATGAAGGTAGACGAGGCGGCATTTCGTCTGGGAGGCGACGAGTTTGCCATCCTATCTACGATTGCGACCGAGGACGACCTCGCCGAACGTCTGGAACACTGCCGAACGATCCTGCTCAAAAACAACGATTCCGAGATGCCCCACTCGTTTAGCTACGGAGTGGCACACGCCGACCCCGCCCTGGGCGAAGCCTCCAATCGCATGACGCTCGATGCCGACCATCGCATGTACGACTACAAGCTACGTCATGCCATGCATCTTGATCGACGTAATATCGCGCAAGTCCACACCGACGACTTCGAAATAAGCGACCGTATTTTCGACGCCTTTTCGATGCTCAACGAAGGCCGCTATTTCTTTATCGAGAACTTGGACAAGGACCGCACCCTTTGGTCGCAAGGTGCCTTGCGCGATCTCGGTCTTCCTTCGGAGCACATAGACAGCTGCCGCGATTTCTGGAAAACGCGTGTCCATCCCGATGACCTCGAGGCCTACGCCAACGACATCAACCAGATCTTTAACGGCTCCAAACACCGCCGCGTCATGCAGTACCGCATGCGCAATGCCGCGGGTGACTACGTTCTCTGCCGTGCTCGCGGGTTTCGCATCGACGGCGACGGAAATGCCCCCTCGCTCTATGTCGGCGAACTTGTCAACCACTCACTTGCCGAGACCGTCGACGCCGCCACGGGCCTCGGAACGCAGCGTATGCTGATCAACGCTATCGATGCCTGCCGCCGCGATCGTTGCGAGACAGGGCTTATAGCGGTGCGCGTTCGTGGCACGACAAAGCTCAACGAGCTCTACGGGGCCGAGGCTGTCGACAACATGCTTGCCGAATACGCAGGCCGCATGCTGTCGATCACCCGCGGCAGGAGCCGGGTCTACCGTTCACGAAGCGTCCAGTTCGTCGTGCTCAGCAACGACTTGGACCACGAGGCATTCGAGCAACTGACCCGCCACCTTAAAGAGGCCGTTTTCGCTCCTGTTCAAATCGCAGGCGACACCATTACTCCCGTCTGCCTTGTCGTCCCGGCCTTTTACGAGCACTTAACCCATCAAGCGACCGCCGTTTTAGGCGAACTCGACCGTCGCCTTCGCACGGCCGGCGGGCTTGTTCCCAACGACAGCCTCCCCATACCCGAGGCGGAGCGCAAAAGCGCCATCGCCGAACGCATCGACTCGCTCACGGGCCTCTATCGACCCAGCGAGTTCATGCGGCGCGCCAACGCATTTCTCGAGGCAAGGCGCGACGGCACCTGGTGCATCGCCACGGTCGACATGGGCCACATGCGCCTGTTTAATGAATGGCACGGCCAGGCCGAGGGCGACCGCGTACTCGCCGATGTGGGCACGGTCCTCAAGGACATCGAGAATGCCGATATGGGCGTCGCAGGGTACTGGGGCCAAGATGACTTTTGCGTACTCATCCCCTTTAAGCACATCACCGTCCATCAAATCTACAACCGCGTTCGCGAGGCAGTAGCCAGGCATGATGACGGCGTAGGTTTTTGGCCGTCCATGGGCATTTACCCCATCGACTCCAATGAGGAGATCACCATCGATGCGCAGGCAAAGGCCATGTTTACCAATCGACGCGCCAAAAACGACTTCAAGGAGCGCATTGCTATTTTCCGCCCCGAAGAATATGAACACGAGATTGCGTTCCACCGCACGCTGACCGAGTTCCAGTACGCGCTCTCAAATGGCCGCATCACGTACTACCTGCAGCCCAGGTCGATATGGAAACCGGCGAGATCATTGGCGCCGAGGCACTTACGCGCTGGATTGACAAGGACGGCTCTCTCATTTCGCCCGCAACGTTTATCCCCGCACTCGAGGAAAGCGGCTTTGTGGTGACGCTCGACAAGTACATTTGGCAGGGTGTCGCCATATGGCTTCGCGAGCGTCTCGATCGCGGTCTTCGCGTGGTTCCGGTCTCGCTTAATGTGTCTCGCGTGGACATTCTTGCCTGCGACGTTGCCGAGCATATGGGATCGCTCGCCGCCCAATACAACCTGCCGCCCGAGCTCATGCGCATCGAGATCACCGAGACGGCTTATACGGGAGAGTCCGAAGCCGTGGACAAACTGACAGCCGACTTGCACACCCGCGGCTTCTCGACCTATATGGACGATTTTGGCACCGGTCAGTCCACGCTCGCGATGCTCAAGAACGTCAACGTCGACGTCATCAAGCTCGACCGCACCTTTGTGCCCACCGACCGCGATCAAGGCCGCAGCGCGCAGATCGTGTCATTGATGCTCGAGATGGCGCAGTCGCTCCATCTGCCCATTGTAATCGAAGGCGTCGAGACAGATGAGCAGGCGAACATGCTACGCCACATGGGCGCCCGCTACGCTCAGGGCTTCCTCTACTACCGCCCCATGCCGGCGAAGGATTTTGAGGCATTGCTCGATGGTAGCAATAACAACTGATACGCTCGCGCGCAAAACGCCACCGCCGAAGGGGGCATTTGTCTCCATTAGCTAACTTATATCCCCAGTTCAAACCGAATTGGGGATATGATACAAACCGTTGTTCCGCCCAAGGAGGTTATCCATCATGAACGAGTCATATCGCCTGGGTGAGCAATCGATTATTGCCTATCTTCAGCGACTTGCGAATGGCATCTCGACCGCCGAACTCGATGTTGCCGCGCTGCCTGCTGAGCTGCGCGCCGTTGGCGAGCAACTGCAAAAGACGCATGCCATCCTGCAACAAGAGCGCCGGCTGCTTGAGAGCAACGCCTATATCGACCCGCTCACCAACTTGGGCAACCGCGGCGGACTCGACCGTCACGTCGAGCAACTCTGGCACAAAGGTGACCCCTTCACCTGCGCCTATATTGACATCGACCATCTCAAACATTGCAATGATAGGTTTGGCCACGCCGAAGGCAATCGCTATATTCTGAGCATCTGCCGCACGCTCTCCGAAACCATGGAGCACGATGAGATGCTGTTCCGCATCGGTGGAGACGAGTTTGTGCTCATCTCGCTCTCCGCAAACGAGACCGAACTCGAGCAGCGCTTGGAGCGGGTACGTGCCGGGCTGATCGAGGCGCGCTCAGGTGGCAAGGCGCCCATGATCGCCAGCTTTAGCTTTGGCTGCTCGCGCGTCGATCCACTTGCCGGCGACACGCGTCGCCAGATGACGATGGATGCCGATCGCAAGATGTATCGCTATAAGCTTATGCATCGTGTACAGCAACCGAAAGACAATGACGCGCCGCAACGCCCAATCGTCGATCAGCTTCCCTGCAACGACCGGGTGTTCCAAGCGATCTCCATGAGCTCCGAGACGCGCTATCCGTTCATCCTTAACCTCGATACGGGAGAATCGCAATGGTCGGTTAACGCCGTGCGCGATTTTGACCTGCCCTCCCAGCACCCTTTTAACTCACTCGACATGTGGCTCGCCCGCGTTCATCCCGAGGACCGCGACAACGCACGCGCCGAGCTCGACATGGTGATAAACGGCACGTGGCACTTCCACTACATGCAGTATCGCGTAATGGATGCCACCGGATAATACGTGCTTTGCGACTGCACGGGCTACCGTTTGGACGGCACCGATACCGAGCCCAGCATGTATGTGGGCATTATCATCAACCGAAGCTTGGCAGATACGACCGACTCGGTAACGGGCCTGGGCGATGTCCACGCCCTGGTCAACGCTATTGGAGAGATGCGCCGCGTGGCGCGCGAGGCAGGCTTTATTGCCATTAAGGTCGACGATATCGCTGAGGTCAATGCCCGCTTTGGCTTTGATGCGGGCGACCGTGTTTTGGCAGAAAGCGCTGCCTGCCTCATGGATTGTTCGCGCGGCAAGGGTCGCCTGTTCCGCTCGACGGGACCGACGTTCGCGGCGCTTTTCGACGACTTTGATCCCGAAGAGACCGACGCGATCGCAGAAGAAATCGAGCGGTTCCTGGGTTCTCCCGTGCTCATCGGCTCGCTTGAATATCAGCCACCCATTCGTGTGGCGACACTTCATCTGGACGCTGTCGATCGACAGCCCGTTTCCATTTTGAACGAGCTCAAAGCGTTGCTCGGGAAAGCCGTGCAGGTGCCAGGTACCAAACTGGATTAGCGCCGCGCCCGCGCCGCCTCCCCCATCGTGCGATAATCCTCTGCAGAAGTCACCAAAAGCAGAGGGAGTTTGTGATGAAGGTTCTTTTAGTCAATGGCAGCCCCAAGGCAAACGGCAACACCGCCCGCGCACTCGCCGAGGTCGCCGAGCAGCTCAATACCGAAGGCATTGATACCGAGGTGTTTCAGCTGGGCGCCAAGCCCATTCGCGACTGCATCGGCTGCGGTCAGTGCGGCAAACTTGGCGGTCGCTGTACCTTTGACGACGACGTGGTGAACGAGCTCATCGCTGCCGCCGAGCAGGCCGACGGTTTTGTCTTTGGCTCGCCCGTCTACTACGCGCACCCCAGCGGCCGCATCCTTTCGGCCCTCGATCGCGCCTTCTATGCAGGCGGGCATGCCTTTGAGCACAAACCCGGCGCCGCAGTCGCCGTCGCCCGTCGCGGCGGCACGTCGACCACCTTCGATGTGCTCAACAAGTACTTCACCATTAAGCAAATGCCCGTGGTTGCCTCCACCTACTGGAACAACGTGTTTGGCCGCGTGCCCGGCGACGCCGATGGGGATGCCGAGGGCCTTGCCACCATGCGAAACATCGGCAAAAACATGGCCTGGCTCCTGCGCTGCATCGAGGCAGGACAGGCCGCCGGTATCAACGCACCCGAAGCCGATCGTGCAACGACCAACTTCATTCGATAGAACGGCGGGGCCATGAATATTCAAATCTTCGGGACTAAGAAGTCGTTCGACACCAAGAAGGCCCAGCGCTTCTTCAAAGAGCGCCGCATTAAGGTGCAGTTTATTGACCTTAAGGAAAAGGAGATGAGCAAGGGCGAGCTCACGAGCGTGATGCAGGCGGTCGGCGGTATCGACAAACTGCTCAACCCCAAAGCCAAGGACGAGGAGATGCTCACGCTCATCCAGCACCTCACCCCTAGCCAGCGCTTCGACAAGCTGCTCGAGAACCAGCAGGTTCTAGCCGAGCCCATCGTGCGTAACGGCAAAAAGGCCACCGTCGGTTATTGCCCCGATGTATGGGGAGCCTGGGAGTAGCCTGTGTTATTTGCCGGCGCGTGGGTATAAGAGCAGGCGTTTGGCATAAGATTTAACTGTAAGCCATGTCTAACAAAGGAGGGCACATGCCCAACAAACCCGTGAAGATCATCATGCTTACCGGATACCTCGGTGCCGGCAAGACCACGCTGCTCAACCACATCCTCGCTAACGACGGCGGCATCCGCGCCGCCGTGATCGTCAACGATATCGGCGAGATCAACGTCGACGCCAGCCTTATCGCCGACGGCGGCCTTTCCGAGACCGACGACCTCATCCCGCTCACCAACGGCTGCATCTGTTGCACGCTTTCGGATGACCTGGCCAACCAGCTGCAGGGCATCGCCGATTCGGGCGATTTCGATTACATCATCATCGAGGCCTCGGGCATTTGCGAGCCCATCCCCATCGCCTACACCATCTCGAGCTTCTGCGACGAGGCCAAGGTGGGCGGTCAGCCCAAGCTTGCACTCGACAACATCGTGGCTGTGGTCGATTGCGCCCGCATGTACGACGAGTTCAACGGCGGCCGCGACCTGTTGGCCGAGGATATCGACGAGGACGACATCGAGAGCCTGCTCATCCAGCAAATCGAGTTCTGTTCCACGCTAATTCTCAACAAGACCGATACCGTAAGCCCTGAGCAGATCGCCGAGCTCAAGGCCATCGTGCGCAGCCTGCAGAAGGACGCCGTGATCGTCGAGGCCCAAAACGGCGAGGTTCCCATGGAGGAACTGCTCGATACCGACCGCTTCGACTTTATGCGCGCCTATAACTCCGCCGCCTGGATCGAGGCCATGGAGCACCCCGAGGAGCACGACGACCCCGAGGTGCTCGAGTACGACATCGAGACCTTTGTGTACTCGCGCCGCAAGCCGTTTGACCTGCAGAAGTTCACCGATTTTGTTGAGCAGGAGTGGCCCGACGAGGTCATCCGCGTCAAGGGTCCGCTGTGGCAGACCGGCGATCCGGACATGTGCTACATGTTCGAGCAGGCCGGCCACCAGATGCGCCTGATGGAGAACGGCCTGTTTGTTGACTCGGCGCCCGAGGGCGAGAAGCAGAAGATCATCGACGAGAACCCCGAGATCATGCAAATTTGGAACGACGAGACGGGCGACCGCATGACGAGCCTGTGCATCATCGGCCGTCACATGGACAAGGATGCGCTCATCGCCTCCCTCGATGCCTGCCTGACCGACTGGCACCGCGCCTAGGTTTATCCAAGCGGGCATTTTTCCGCCTACGTAACCGCCAAACCACCACGAAGGTACCCTTCGTGGTGGTTTTTCATTCTGAGCCAAGGAGATTCATGTTCAATATCGTGCTGTATGCGCCCGAGATTCCGGCCAATACGGGCAATATCGGCCGCACCTGCGTGGTCACCGGCGCCCGCCTGCATCTGGTGGAGCCATTGGGCTTTTCGCTCGACGACAAGACGGTACGTCGCGCCGGTCTGGGCTACTGGCAAAACTTGGACGTGACGACCTATGCCGGCTGGGAGGATTTCCTTGCGCGCAACGACCTCTCCCCCGCCGACGAGCGCCTGCACTTGCTGACCAAAAAGGCGCGCCGTACCTATGCGCAGAGTACCTACCGTGATGGCGACTACTTGGTCTTTGGCAGCGAGAGCTCGGGCATTCCCGAGCCACTGCTTGCCGCGGCGCCCGAGCGTTGCGAGCGCATCCCCATGCTGCGCGATTGCGACTCACTCGATAACGCCGAGGCTTGGGAAGCTCACGAGGAATCGCTGGGGCATACCGAGGACAGCCACGAGGCCATCCTTCAACAGGATATCTGCGGCAACTTCGTCAACCCGGACGACTACCGCATCAGCGCACTCAACCTCTCCAACAGCGCCGCCATCGTCCTCTACGAAGCCCTGCGCCAAACGGGCTTTCCGGGAATGTGACAAAGGGACTATCACTTTGTCACATTCGGTTATAGGTAGCGGCCGGTGATGCTCTTGGAGCAGACTGCGATGTCGCCTGGCGTGCCGGCGCAGACGATTTGGCCGCCCGCATCGCCACCGCCCGGGCCCATGTCGATCACGTAATCGGCGTTACGGATAAGGTCGAGATCGTGTTCGATCACGATAACCGTGGCGCCCTTGGCAACAAGGCCGTCGAACACACTCAGCAGTACCTGAACATCGAGCGGATGCAGGCCAATCGTGGGCTCGTCAAATACGAATACGGCATCATCCTGCACGCGACCCATCTCGCTCGCGAGCTTAAGACGTTGAGCCTCGCCGCCCGAGAGCGCCGGCGTGGGCTCACCAAGCGTGAGATAGCCCAAGCCCAGGTCGTGCAAGGTCTGCAAGCGCACCTGAACTTTCTTGAGTCCCACCGTAGCGTCGAGTGCCTCGTCCACGCTCATATCCATAAGCTGCGGCAACGTAAGCAGACTGCCATCCTTGCCTTCGCGATGGATATGCGAGGCGGCCTCGGCGTAGCGCGAGCCACGGCATGCCGGGCAGACGATCTCGACGTCGGGCAGAAACTGCACGTCAAGCGATATCGAGCCCGTGCCGTCGCACGTAGGGCAGCGCAGGGCACCGGTGTTGTAGCTAAAGGCGCCCGCCTTATATCCCGCCGCCTTGGCCTCGGGCGTACGTGCAAAGGCGCGGCGCAGCTCGTCATGAATGTCGGCATAGGTCGCTACCGTCGAGCGCACGTTGGCACCGATGGGCGTGGCGTCAATCAGGTTGGCACGGGCAATGCCCTCGGCATCGACCCAACGCACGTGCCCCGGCAGGCGCTCGCCAGCTGCCTGCGCCTTGAGTGCCGGGATGAGCGTCTCAAGCACCAACGTCGTCTTACCCGAACCCGAAACACCCGTCACCGCGACGAGACGGCCACGCGGGATATCGACTTCGAGCGGCTTGACGGTGTGGATGGTATCGGTTGCCATGCGGATATGTCCCTGGTCGAACATGTCGTCGTCAGTCACCTGCGGACGCAAGCGCTTGGGCTCTGCGCGCAAAAACGGAGCGATGCGGCTGCCCCGCGATTGCTCGACCTCGTCTACCGTGCCTGCAGCAATCACATTGCCGCCGCCTGCTCCGGCGACGGGGCCCATCTCGACCAGGTAGTCGGCTTCCGCCAGTACGCGCGTATCGTGGTCGACAACAACCACGGTGTTGCCATCACCCACCAGATCGCGCATTACGCCCACCAAGCCGTCGACATTGGCAGGGTGCAAGCCGATCGAAGGCTCGTCCAGTACATAGAGCACGCCCGTCGATCGGTTGCGCACCACACGGGCGAGCTGGACGCGCTGACGCTCGCCCGTGGAGAGCGTAGCACCGGCGCGGTCGAGTGAAAGGTAATCGAGACCCAGGTCGACCAGGCGACGGGCCGCACTCAAAAACGAATCGCAGATATCCGCTGCCATGGGCTGCATCTCAGTCGGCAAGGATGCAGGCACCCCGCGCACCCACTCAATCGCCTCGCCTAGCGTCATGGCCGCGGCCTGCGCCAAATTGATACCGCGCACCTGAGGCAGGCGCGCAACCTCGGAGAGACGCGTGCCGCCGCAATCGCGGCATGGCCCCTCGCGCAAAAAGCGCGCAACGCGTTTTAAACCCTTATCGTCCTTAACCTTGGCGAGCGCATTCTCGACGGTATAGACGGCGTTGTAATAGGTAAAGTCGAGCGGCGTGGCGCCCTCGCCGTTTTTGGGGACGTAGAGAATGTGCTTCTTAACCGCCGGACCATGAAACACGATGTCGCGCTCTTGAGGCGTGAGCTGGTTAAACGGCACGTCGGTGCGCACGCCCATCTCGCCGGCCACCTGCTTCATCAGATCCCACATGAGCGTGCCCCAAGGAAGCACCGCGCCCTCATTGATAGTCTTTGACTCGTCGGGTACCAAGCTCGCCTCGTCCACCTCGCGCATGACACCGGTGCCGCCGCAGGTGGGACACGCACCGCCGCTGTTAAACGCAAGGTCCTCGGCGCTCGGCGCGTAGAACTCGCGGCCGCATGCGGAGCACGTGAGTGACAGGCCAGCCGCTACGTTGAGGCTCGGCTCCACACGCGCCCCGCAGTGCGGGCACACGTGATGGGCGCAACGGCTAAAGAGCAGACGCAGACTATTGTTGAGCTCGGTCATGGTGCCAAAG
>URBB01000054.1 GCA_900545835.1 uncultured Collinsella sp.
GCAACGAGGAGGCGGTCGGGGCCGCCATTCGCGCGAGCGGCCTGCCGCGCGACGAGGTGTTCGTGACGACTAAGCTGTGGATGTCGGATGCGAGCTACGAGGGGGCCAAGCGCGGCTTCGACGCATCGCTCAAGCGGTTGGGGCTCGACTACGTCGACCTCTACCTCATCCACCAGCCGTTCGGCGACGTATTCGGCGCGTGGCGCACCATGGAGGAGCTCTACGAGCAGGGCGTTATCCGCGCCATAGGCACAGCTAACTTCTACCCCGATCACCTCGCAAACCTCATCTCGTTCAACCGCATCGCCCCCGCCGTGAACCAAGTCGAGTGCAATGTGTTCTTCCAGCAGCGCGAGGCGCAGGAGTACATGGCCGGCAAGGAGGTGGCCATGGAGGGTTGGGCGCCCTTTGCGGAGGGCAGAAACGACCTCTTCCGCAACGAGATCCTCGCTCGCATCGGCGAGGCGCACGGCAAGACGGTCGCCCAGGTCGTGTTGCGCTGGCTGCTGCAGCGCGGTGTGGTCTGCATCCCTAAGAGCACGCACCGCGATCGCATGGAGCAGAACTTCGACGTCTTCGACTTCGCGCTGGGCGACGACGAGATGGTCGCCATCGCCGCGCTCGACACCGGGCGCAGCGCGTTCTTCGACCACCACGACCCCGCCACCATCGAATGGATGTCCGGGCTCGTGCGCAACGTGTAGACGAGCGTCAGACCGCACTGATAACTTACTAGGAGGAATTGCCATGAACTCATTCACGTACGACTACCCGGTCAGGAACTACTTCGGCGAGGGGGCCATGGACCAGGCACTCGACGCCGAGATGGGTGCCATGGGCAAGACAGTGATGCTCGCCTACGGCGGAGGCTCGGTCAAACGAACCGGCGTCTACGGCCACGTGGTCGATAAACTCACGAGCGCGGGCAAGCGCGTGGTGGACTTCGGCGGCATCATGCCCAATCCGACCTACGAGAAGTGCCAGGAAGGCGCCGCGCTCGCACGCGAGGAGCAGGTCGACTTCATTCTCGCCGTCGGCGGCGGGTCGGTCTTCGACTGCTGCAAGGTGGTCTCCGCACAGGCGATGCTTGACGACGAAATCGAGACGTTCGAGCACGCCGACGGCAAGATACCGAGCTCGTTCATCCCCATGGGCTGCATCGTGACGCTCTCCGGCACGGGCGCCGAGCAGAACAACGGCGCCGTCATCACCAACGAGGAGACGCACGTGAAGGGTGCCTATCTGGGGGCGATACCCATGTGGGCGGCGCTCGACCCGGCACTCACGCTCACCGTACCGCACGCGCAGTTCATGAGCGGCGCGTTCGACACGCTCTCGCACTGCATGGAGAGCTATTTCGGAAGCCCGCGCGGACGCAACGTCACCGACGACATCAACCTCACCATCCAACGTAACGTCATCCGCAACATGCGGATCGTCGCGGACGACGACCAGAACCTCGATGCCAGAAGCGAGCTCGTATACGACTCCGCCATGGCCGAGAACGGCGTGCTCAAGATCGGCAAGTCAACGGACTTCCAGGCGCACATGATCCAGCACCAGTACGGCGCGTACACCCACACCAACCACGGAATGGGCCTCGCGGTCATCCACCCTGCGCTCTACCGCCACCTGGCCCCCGAGGCGCCCGCGCAGTTCGCCCGCTGGGCGCGCGAGGTGTGGGACGTCGACGCCAAGGGCAAAGACGACCTTACGATGGCGCTGGAGGGCATCGACCGCCTGCAGACGTTCATCGGCGAGATGGGGCTTCCCACGAGCTTCGCCGAGATGGACTCCGACGCGTCCGACGAGACGCTGCACAAGGTTGCGGACACCTGCGTGCTCACCGGCGGTTGCGCCAAGAAACTGGAGCGCAGCGAGGTGTTCCAGATTCTGACCGAGTGCCTCTAGATCGGCGGGGGTCCCGATCCGCCCGCGCTGAAGGAAACAGGAAGGCTCCTCGTTTTTCACGAGGAGCCTTCTGAGTTTTTGCCCGATTGTGAAACCATATGACTTGCAGGTGCGGCGGTTGCGAAACGCCCCCATCGGTCGCCATCGGAACCGTACGAAACCGTATGAAAAACAAGAGCAAATGTTCTATTACTACTCCCCCTCGATGACTAATCCAGTCCGAATGTTGTCGATGCGTCTCGCGTCGTACCGCCCGAGGCCTGATTCGTGCGCAATTTGGACGAATCAGGCCCTTGATTCGCGGTTTCGGGAATGACTCAATTGATTTGCAAAACCGCAGGTCGCTTCTTTAATCACTCCCTGGTTTCCGCCGGGGTTCGTAGCGGGCAGCGTGAAAAGGGGTGATTCAAAGGGTCGGAGAGATGCGTCTTTGCCAAGAAAATAAGGTTAGCTTTATCTTACTGCATGATTCGTGTGTTATGGTTAGATGGCTCTAACTTTTTGGGGGCGATAGCCATGCACGAACGCAAGGACTTCTGGGACAAGAATGCCGGTCGGTACGACCGTTTCATGCGAAACGACCGGGCGGCGTATGAGAAGATGTATGAGCTGATCAGGCCGGTGGTGAAAGCAAAATCCGTGCTGGAGGTTGCCACCGGCACGGGGCTTATCGCAAAGAGCATCGTGAATGCGGCGGCGCACATCGAGGCTACGGACGCTTCTGCAAAGATGATCCTTGAAGCAAAACGGGACAATCAATCCGCAAAGCTGCACTTTTCCGTACAAGATATGTTCCGCCTGCCCTATGCACAGAAGTCCTTCGAAGTGGTGATCGCGTCCAACGCGCTTCACATAGTGCCGCATCCGGAAAAGGCCCTGCAAGAAATCAGGCGGGTGCTGAAGGACGACGGCGTGCTCATCGCGCCAACCTTCACCCACGCGGACAACTCGGTTTCCGGTAAGGCAAAAGCCTTTTTCATGAGTATGGCGGGATTCCCCCTCCACAGCAGGTGGACGAGCGAGGAATACCTACGTTTCCTGCGTCAAAATGGCTGGTCGGTGCAGAAAAGCGCGGTGCTGAAGGCCTCGTTCCCGTTGACCTATGCGGAATGCACGAAATCGGAGGGGCCAGATGTCGTTCTTTGAAAACACCCGCAAGCCCGTGGGCCTCGGCGGAAAACTTATGGTTGCAATGATGAATCTGGGCCACGGCCCTGTGGCGCGGTGGGGACTTCGATTTCTACGACTTGCGCCAAACGCCAAGGTGCTGGATTGCGGCTGTGGCGGCGGGGCGGGCATTTTTGCATCCATCCTGCACATGACGTTAGGCATGACGGTCATAGCGGCTGTGCTGGCGGCAATTATGACAGTTTTTATTCACTGAGGAAGAAACCTATGAAATGTAAAATTGAGAAAAACACCGTGCAGGAGACACTGATCCTCCCACTGTATTCCCGAAAGCTGTGTACGGAGCTGTACCCGAACCTTTACAGGGATGAAACAGCGGTTCGTCTGCTCGACCAGATCGACTACGACTTTTCAGAGGCAGAGAAAAACTCCCGCAGCCTGATGCAGCGTTTTGGTGCGCTGGAGGTGGCCACACGGCAGAGTGATCTTGCTTTCGAGGTGCGGGATTACCTGAAAGGCCACCCCAATGCAGCGGTGGTCAATCTGGGCTGTGGGCTGGACAACACCGGCAGAACCTGCGACAACGGTAGATGCAAGATCTACAATCTGGACTTCCCGGATGTGATTGCCTTGCGGCAGCAGCTACTGCCCGCCGGGGATCGAGAACAAAATATCCCCTGCGACCTGAAAGACACCGCATGGTTTGGCAAAATTGATGCCTCCGGCGGGGCGATGTTCTTTGCCTCCGGGGTGTTCTATTACTTTCTGACCCAGCAGGTCCGGGAACTGGTGCGGGGAATGGCGGACGCTTTTCCCGACGGTGTGCTGGTCTTTGATGCTGCCAATCGGACGGCAGTAAAGATGATCGCAAAAACATGGCTTAAGACTGCAAAAATCAAGGATGTGGGGGCATATTTTGCGGTTTCGGATGCCGCCAAGGAAATCGGCACGTGGGACAGCCGTCTGCAGGTCACAAGTCGCGGCTATATGCTGTGTTACAACGATTTGAGAGACCCTTCCGTCAGCGGCTTTTTCCGGTTTCTCGCAAGGGTCGGTGACAACGGGATGAAAATGCAAATCGTGAAAATAAGATTTTAAGAGACAAAAATGCAAAAGACGAGCGCTTCTTGCCGCTCAATTGGCAAGAAGCGCTCGTCTTTTCTTAACGCGTTGTATGGCGGAGAGAGCGCAAGTTACGCGAGCGCCCTTCTTGCCAGCTCGGCCGCGCCGAGGATTCCTTGGTCGCCGCCGCAGCCCGGGGCGCAGATGTAGCTCTCCATATCCTTAAGCTCGGCGGTCTGGATGTAGCCACCCAGATATTCGAGGGTCTTCTTGCGGACGATGCCGTAGAGCTGCTCCTGGTGCATCACGCCGCCGCCGAGGACGATACGGCGAGGCGAGTACATGAGCACGAGGTTCGCGCACATCTGCCCCAGATAATCCCCCTCGAGCGCCCACACCTCATCGTTGTCCGCGAGCTCGGCCGCGGGCTTTCCCCAGCGCGCGGCAATGGCGGGGCCGGAGGCGAGGCCCTCGAGACAGCTCGCGTGGCTCGGGCAGACGCAGCGTCCCTCCTCGGTGGGACGGGTCCTTACCAGCATGTGGCCGGCCTCGGGGTGCAGCATGCCGTGAAGGAGCCTGCCCGCGCACATGACGCCCGCGCCCACGCCGGTGCCGATGGTCACGTAGACGGCGTCCTCGAGCCCCTTGCAGCAGCCGAAGACCACTTCGCCGAGGCAGGCAACGTTCACGTCCGTGTCGTAGGCCACCGGAATCCCGAGGGCGTCGGCGAACGCGGCGCGAAGACCATGGCCTCGCCACGCGAGCTTGGGCGTCTGGAGGATGGAGCCGTAGCGCTCGTCGTTGGGGTCGACGCAGGTCGGGCCGAAGGCGCCGATGCCCAACGCGTCCACATCGCGGGCGGTGAACCACTCGATCATCTGCGGGACGGTCTCGGCGGGCGTAAGCGTCGGGGTCTCCATACGGTCGAGGACCTCGCCGTCGCCGGACACCACGGCACAGACCATCTTGGTCCCGCCGGCCTCGAGGGCGCCGAGCCTCATTTGCTTTTCGCTCATGTGATCCTCCTTACAAAGGGACGCCCGCAGTCATGGTCAACCGCGGGCGCCCATAACGTTGGCTTGTTTCGAGGCGTCCCTACCTGGGCACGCGGTCCTGCCTTGCGGCAAACGGGGCGAGCACGGCGTGCGGCTCGCTTTGGTACCAGTAGGCGACGGTGGAGATGTCGTCCTCGCGTTCGTAGAGCTTGATGTCGTCGTTGCCGAGGTCCTGGAACGTCACGCGCAGGTCCTCCTTGAACGAGATCGGGTCGGGAAGGTGCCACCTGTAGAGGCCGTGCCTGGGCAGCGCGTCGTCGTTGGTCGCGAGCATCGGGTTCGGGTTCGGCTTGCCCGCGCTGAAGCGGTCGCGCGTGGCGTCGCGCGTCGAGCGGTACGGGTAGCCGGCGAACAGCGTGTTGAAGCACTGCGCCTCGGGCAGCGCGTGGGGCGGCCTGTCGAGGAAGGCCCAGGCACCGCCGAAGTAGTCCTCGGCTCCCGTCGAGGTGACCGTGGGGAACTCCTCGTCGCCGTCGAGGAAGAACTTCATCTCGCCCTCGCCCCACCAATAGCGCTCCAGGGCGCACAGGGCCATGTAGGTGCCGACGTAGTAGCCCTTACCGCGCACGCCGTCGAGCACGGTGTAGTCGACGCCCCTGCGGGTGCTGCGCTCGCGGTTAAAACGGGCGTGGAAGTACATGGCGTCGTCCGGCACGTCGGTGAGCGCGTAGTTGAACGTGTAGAAGATGTACTTAATGAACCCGGGGTGCTCGCTCGTAAGCGTGACCTTGGCGTGCTTCCTGAAAGGCATCTCGAAGTAGCAGTTCATGCCGCCCGTCGGGTTCACGCAGATGGGCATCGAGTTGACGATGGCGCGCTCACCGAAGCCGTTGCAGAAGAAGTCGCCGACAGGGCACTCGACCGAGGGGGTCTCCTCGTCGTCCCAGTAGAAGCGCAGCACGAGGTCGCGCATGACGAAGCTGCCAGCGGCGGTCTTGTCGGGGACGGTCATCCAGATGTGGCGGATGATGCCGGGGCCCTCGATGTCCGCGAGCGTGATGGTCTCGCCGGACTCAAGGGGCACGCAGCACGAGCCCTTGCGGCCGACGCCGAGGTGGCTGGCCGACATGGCGGCGCGGCCCTTCTCGCCCGTGATGTTCTCGGGGGTGATGGCGCGGCTTTCCTCACCGCCGTGCATCCACACGTCCTTAAGGAACTCTCTCATCGTCGACCTCCTCTATTCGTCGTCTTCGCACTCGGCGGAACTGGCACCGTTCACGTAGACGATCTGCTGGCGCGCCTCGTCGACGAGGGCGTCGAAGTCGAGTTTCTCGTCGGGGCGCGCGAGCGCGACCGTCATGGCGAGCGGGAGGTTGACACCCGCGATCACGTGGATCCGGTCGGAGGCGAAGCGGGAGAAGCACTGGTTCACGCTGCCGCCGAGCGCGTCGGTGAGGACGACGACCTCGTCAGTGCCCGAAAGCGCCGCCTCGACCGCCGCGTCGAGCCCCTCGCCGTTGTCGTTCACGTAGGCGCACACGGCGTTGATGGCGTCGCTCTTACCCGTAAGGAACTCGAGGGTGTCCTTGAAGCCCTGGGCGAGAAGGGAATGGCTCGCCACAACTATCTTTCTCATTGATTCACCAATCTCTTGGGTCGAAGCTAGGCGAGGATGCCGGCGGCGGAGGCGACCATCGCGAGGACGATCACCACGAGGATGAGGGCCGTCATGCTCGCGTTCTTCTTGGTAAGAAGGTAATACGCGCTTCCCGTGATGGCGGCGGGGATCATGGCAGGCAGGATCTTGTCGAGCAGCGGCTGAATCTCCATCGAGACGTCGCCGAAGCTGAAGCTAATCGGGCAGGTGACGCCGATGACCGAGGCGATGAGGCAGCCGACCACGGTGAGGCCGAGCACGGAGGCGGCGGCAGTGAGGTTGGGAAGCTTCTCGCTGAAGTCGGTGACGAGCTTCACACCCTGCTTGTAGCCGAACTCGAGGGCGTGCATGCGGACCCAGAAGATGGCCAGGATGAGCGCGAACCAGATGCCGGCTCCCACGGGGTTGCCCTCGATGGCCATGTAGGCGGCGATGGAGCCCATGATGGTCGGGATCATGGTCATGAGCAGGGAGTCGCCGACGCCGGCGAGCGGTCCCATGGTGCCGATCTTCAGGTCTTGGACGGCGTCCGCCGCCGCGAGGCCGTCACGCTCCTCCATGGCCACGCAGGCGCCGAGGATGATGGCGGCGAGCCAAGGCTGGGTGTTGTAGTAGCGGAAGTGGTTGTTGAGCGCTTGCTTATAGTCCTCGTCGTTCGTGTAGATCTTCCTCAGGACCGGCGAGAGGGCGTAGGCGACCGAGGCGCCCTGCTGGGTCTGGTAGTTGAAGGTGCACACGCTCATGAGCCAGCGCCAGTTCGCGTTGCGCAGGTCCTTCTTGGTGACCTTGTAGCCGGAGGGCTTGCCCTCGGCGACGGCGGTGATGTTCTCGTTTTCCATGGTTACTCATCCTCTCCGATGAAGGCGTCTGCGGAAGCGTGGGCGGCGAGCTCGGTGTCCCTCTCGGCACGCTGGTAGAACGCGATCGCGAGGGCAACGCCGACGATGGCGGCGCCGATGATGGGCACGTTCAGGAAGGCCGAGAGGAAGAAGCCGGCGAGCAGGTACTGAAAGTACTTGCCTGTGGGCATGTAACGCAGCAGCATCGCGATGCCGACGGCCGGGAGCATCTTGCCGGCGAGGGTGAGGCCGGAGAGGAACCACTGGGGCATAACCTCGAGGAGCCAGTTGACGGCGGGCTGGCCGAGGGTCACGGAGACAAAGACGGGCAGGGCGGCGCACAGGCCGAAGAGCACGGGGCAGACCCACAGGATGGCGTTCATCTGCTTGAACTTGCCCTCGTCGCAGAACTTCTGGGACTTCTCGACGACGAAGCCGTTGAGGATCTTGACGATGACGTCGAGCTGGATGCCGAGCATGCCGACCGGCAGGCCGATGGCGAGGCCCGTGTCCGCGCCCAGGGTCACGCCGTAGGCGGTGGCGATGATGGCCATCGTGCCGTAGTCGGGAATCGACGAGCCGCCGAAGCCCGCGACGCCGAGCTGCATGAGCTGGATGGTGCCGCCGATGACGAGGCCGGTCTGCCAGTCGCCCATGACGACGCCGGTGATAAGGCCCCAGAAGACGGCATAGTTGACGAAGATCATCGGGATGCCGTAGTAGTCCACGTGCTTGATGAAGGCCAGCAGGGTCAAAAGGACGACTTGCAGGATAGTGAAGTTGACCATGATCCCTCCTTAGATGAGGTCGGCGACGGAGACGGGCTTGTCGGCGGGCACGAACTGTGCCGTCACCTTGACGCCGCGGGCGATGAGCGCCTTGTAGCTCTGGACGTTCTCGGCGGAGGCATAGGCGCGCTGGGTGAGCTGGACGCCGCCCTCCTTGACGAGCGAGCCGCCGACGATCAGCGACGGGAGCTCGATGCCCGACTCGACCAGGTGAAGGATCGTCTCGGGCTCCTTGGCGATGACAAAGACCTTCTCGCGGTCGTACTTGCCCGCCGCGAAGTTCTTGAGCGCGGTCTCCTCGGAGATGATCGAGACGGCCATGCCCGCGGGGCGCGCCATCCTCATAGTGGATTTCAGGACCTCGTCGCCGGCGACCTTGTCGTCGATGACCATGACTCGGGTCGCGCCCGACACCGGGGCCCACTGCGTCACGATGATGCCGTGAAGCAGGCGATTGTCGATTCGTGCCATAACAACACTCATGTTTGCTCCTATCAAATGAAGTTTTACGTTCGGTACTGCCTCGGCGCTATCCGGATTCGCGCCGGGCAAGGGGTTATCGGATTATTGAGGACGCGCAGTCAGCTTGCGGCGGCGCGGGGAAGGTCACTCGTCGAGCAGGAGGTCCGAGGAGCCGAGGCGCTCTTCTCGCGCCGGGGCGGCGCTCACGCTTATGTAGTCGAAGACATATGCGATCTCGCTTACGGGAACCTCTACGCGATAGCGCGTCGAGATGCTCGAGAAGCTCTGCCTGAAGGACTCGATGAAATCGGCACGCTCCTCCTCGAAGCGGTCCTGGCCAACGTAGGTCTCAATGGGGTTTCTGGTAACAAGGCGCTCGACGAGACAGCAGAGGTGGACGTAGAGCCCAATGATGGCGTTGCTGCCGATCTTCTCGCCTGTCCTGCGCTGAAGCTCGTGCACGGCGCTCTCGATCTCGTGGAATAGCCGCTCCGGGTCGAGGATGGTGATGGAGCGGATGACGTTCTGCAGCGTCATGTTCGAGAGCAGCTTCTCGTGGAAAGAAGAGAGCTCGGAAGCGTCAAGCCACCTGCCGAACACGGCATCGACCTTAGAGGCGGACGCCGTCGACATGATGTCCTCGAGGGCGACGAAGGGGATGGAGGCGACCCCGGGGTCTCCCGTGCCGATGACGGCGCAGACGCGGTGCTCGGAGAAAACGGCGTCGTTCGACCCGTTCGCGACAAGCTGCTTGAAGGGCCTCGTGAGCAGGCGCGCGCCTATGGTGCGCGGGAGGCTCTGCGAGACGAGCTGGCGTATCCTCTCCGCGGCGTCGACCCCGGACTCGGAGCAGAAGACGATGGCGTCCTCACGGTTGATGCGCTCGATCACCTTGCAGTGCGTCACGCACGCGGCGGTCGCATCGCCAAGAACCTCGGCGATGGACTTGCCGCCGAGCAGCCCGACCCCGATCTCGAGCGCAAGACCGGTAGAGACGTTGTTCACCACGCCGATAGTGGAGTCGGTAACGTTCTCGAGGGCCTTATAGGCCTCCTCCAAGGAGCCCATGTCGACGAGGAACACGACCCCGGTGCAGTAGGAATGGCGGTCGACGAGGCGCTGGAGCGGACCGACGATGTCCTTCAGCTGCTGGTCGTAGGGCATGTCGACTGCCTCGTACACATGCATGCCGAGCATACGGTTCGCCGCGTCGGCGATGCTCGTCGCCGTTGAGTAGCCGTGGGACAAGATGACGCAGAGCGTCCGAAGGGCCTTCGCGTCGCGAGACTCCGATGCGACGCACAGCGTCAGAAGCGTCTTCGTGAAGTGATCGAGCGAGATTCCCAGCGCCCCTTCCACGTCTGCGGCGACCTGATCGGAGACGCTCGAGGCAAACGGTAATTCAGAGGTCACGGCACCGAGGAGATGGGAGATTTGCTCCGCACAGGCAGACTTTCGCTTAGCCAGGCCGATGCCCGGCCACAACTGCAGGCAAATCTCCTGGGCCAGCAGAAAAGCGACCTTCCTCGAAAGCTCGATGCCATAAGAAGAGCCTGCGTCGGCAAGGACCGCGCCCACGATGCGCTCGAAGGCGCGCGACCTCGAGGAGGTAACGCCGCGGCCGAAGATCAAGTGATCCTCAACGCCGCGCACAGCGGAGACAGCTTGCGAGACGAGCTCGGAGACAGAGAGCTCCCCGGCGCAGAATCGCTCATCGAGAGAGCACAGGGCATCGAGCGCCTGCTCGACCGGCCCTGTGCTCTCGGCGGCATCCAGGGACGCGTCGATCAGAACGCCATCGTCGGGCTGTTGATCGATCTGCGCGGAGGAGAGGAGCCCGCTGGGAAGAAGATACGGGCGAACGACGACGTAGTCGCCCTCGCGATTGAGGAACGCTTTGGCGCAGCAGTTCGTCACGCAGGCGCGCAAGCCGGCGATGTTATCGGAAAAGTCCGCGTTCACGAGGCAACGGTATGCGCCGCGGCTAATCTTCACATCAGAACCGATTCGGCACCCCTCGCTGCGCAGGAAGCTCAAGATGAGATCCTCGCGCTCCTCGGGGGTCCGCTCCTTGAGTGAGGGGACGCGGGCACAGATGGGCATTTTGCTGTAGGCCGAGGAAACCTTCAGGTCATCGGCGGAAAGCGTCGTCGAAAGAACGAGGCGAGCGCGCGGCGCATCCTGGGAGGCATCGAGCCCGAGGGCCGTCGCAAGGCAGTGCTCCATCGCAGAGGGAGAGAGTGCCTCGATGCCGTTGACAAAAACCACACCCCCGCGCGATTTCGCGATCGACTCGTCAAGAAGCCCGTTGAACGAGGCGGCGTCCGGGACCCCGGCGCAGTCGATGCGCACATAGGAGGAGTCGCGGGACAGCAAGCCCTGGTTCTTGCCGTACTCGTACACAAGACGAGAAAGGAAAGACTTGCCGACACCCACGCCGCCGCTCAAGAGGATGGGTAGGCCAAACGGAGGGTACTGAACCGCAGCCTTGCACTGCTCGACAACGGAGCTGAGGCTCAGGTCAAAGCCCACGGCACGCGCGAAGTCACGGTGATCGGCGATTCCCGTCGCCTGGATGAGGTCGGCGAGCGAGGCGTACTCGCTTGCAGAGAGCTTTACCTGAAAACGCTTCTGGAACGCGCGGCGATGAAAATAACGGACAGGCCTGCCCGCCACCTTAACCACAAGGCCGGCGCGAACAAGGTCGTTGAGGTACTGGCTCGCCAGACTCCTGGAGATGATGAGCGTCTCGGCGATGTCGGAGGTGGACAGACGGGCAAGGTCGTCGAGCGAGACGGCAGAGGTGAGGGCCTCGAGATGCTCGAGAATCCTGTCCCTCATGTCGACGGGCTTCTTTGCCAAGCTGTCCTGTGCGGTCTTGTCCATGACTTCTTACCTCCTTGTACAAGGAGTATAAGGGGAACACAGAGAACGGAAGGGGGCGCGTGGGGGAATCAACAGCCCCGAGGAGAAGTTCACCACTTGAGGGGCAGAAAACAACGGCCATTGAACATTCAGGGCCGACGCTCAACACTTCGGCTCGACACTTCGCTTTGGAAAGGGCCCTGCGCGATGGTGCAGCCCTCCATCTCGCAGCACAGGTCGCCGAAGGTCGCGAGGATGCGCTCCTTCTGTTCCGTGGGCGAGACGGCTCGGTGGGCAAGGTCCTCTCAAAAGGGGTCGTCCGACGCCGCAAGACCTCGATGACCGACTACTGCCTCGAGCAAGTGGCGGATTACCTCTGCACCATCGAACTTGCCTTGGTCAAGTGCGAAGCCAAGGAGAACGGTGAGACGTACAACAAGTTCTTCGGAGGTATAGGCTCTTTCAAGAGGAACTGGCTCAAGCAAGCCCGCAGCAAGCGGATATAGCTGGTCTCGCGGTTTCGCAAGGAACGGTCAGTTCCCCTCTGGCGAGGAACCCCGGGCGACGTGCTTCGAGCAGCGGAAGCTGAAGCGCAAGCAGAAGCAGCGCGGGCATTGATCGGTGCCGACATGGGCCCAGACGTGAACAGTGCTACGTCCCCTGTTCACGGGGCGCGAAACCGCAAAGGTTGCACAGAGGTTGAAAAATAAGAAGCCCCCGACCTGTTTTCGCAGGTCAGAGGCTTGAAATCAACGAATATCGTTTACTCCCACTCGATGGCTTCGGTTCTGTCGTCCCGTCATTCCAGTTGCACCCAGTTTTCGGCATCGACACGGAACGCGTGCCGCCGAATGACGCGATGTCGCGTTTCGTCGGCTTCGTGGACAAAAGTTGGGACAACCTCAAAAACTTTTTTTCAAACTCAGGGCATTGAGTTTTTGTTTTTGTCCCAAAGGAGCTTCCGGCCGTGATTCGGGTGCCCGATTGGGCGGAATCGCCCGTTTCTGAAACTCAACCGCAGCATCACGCGCAAGCCACTCGCAACAACTGCAAATGATTGGTCGCGGGCGGCTTCCAACGCGATTCCAAAGCCGACGCTCCTATAAGTTGTCAATAGGCAGTTTGCGGGAGCGCTCCCTTCAATTC
>URBB01000055.1 GCA_900545835.1 uncultured Collinsella sp.
CGCTTGCCGTTGAGGTCGCTGCCGAGACAACGACCGCCAGCGACCTCAACGGCAAGCGCGTGCTCGTGCTCTGCCAGGGCGGCGGAACCTCGGGCCTGCTCGCCAACGCGCTGGCCAAGGCCGCCAAGGAGCGCGGCATTAACCTCGAGACCGCTGCCGAGGCCTATGGCAACCACGTGGACATGCTCCCCGACTTTGACCTGGTCGTCCTGGCCCCGCAGGCCGCAAGCTACCTGGCCGACCTGCAGAAGGACTGTGAGCGCGTGGGCAACAAGTGCGTCGCCTGCCGTGGCAAGCAGTACATCGAGCTCTCCCAGAACGGCGACAAGTCTCTCGCCTTCGTCTCCGAACAACTTTCGAAGTAAGTAACGCCCAGGGCCAGCCGACCATCCAAGACCGGCTGGCCCTTCGATTTAGACGATTGGATATTTCATCATGTCCGTTAACCCTGCTAGCGTCACCAACCCGCCCGCGCAGTTTCCCGAGGACTTTGTCTTTGGCGGCGCCACCGCTGCCTACCAGGTAGAGGGCGAGACCCGCACTCACGGTAAGGGCAAGGTTGCCTGGGACGACTTTCTGGAGGCCCAGGGGCGCTTCTCCCCCGATCCCGCTTCGGACTTCTACAACCAGTACCCCGTCGACCTGGAGCTGTGCGAGGAGTTCGGCATCAACGGCATTCGCCTCTCCATCGCCTGGAGCCGCATCTTCCCCAACGGCACCGGCGAAATCAACCCCGAGGGCGTCCAGTTCTACCACGATCTCTTCGCCGAGTGCCACAAGCACCACGTTGAGCCGTTCGTCACGCTGCATCACTTTGACACGCCGCTTCCCCTCTTTGAGAAGGGCGACTTCCTCAACCGCGAGACCATCGACGCCTTTGTGGACTTTGCCACCTTCTGCTTTAAGGAGTACGCCGACCAGGTGACCTACTGGTTCACCTTTAACGAGATCTGGGCCGACGCCTCCAACACCTACATCGAGGGCACCTTCCCCGGTGGAGTCAAGGCGCATCTTGCCGAGGCCTTCCAGTGCGAGCACAACATGATGCTCGCCCACGCCAAGGCCGTGCTGGCCTTCCACAACGGCGGCTTTAAGGGCAAAATCGGCGTCATCCAGTCGCTGGAGTTTAAGTACCCGCTCAACGAGAACGACCCCGCCGACATCAAAGCCGCCAACAACGAGCACGTGCTGCAAAACCAGTTTTTGCTCGACGCGACGTTCCGCGGCGAGTATGCCCCCGACACCCTCGAGTGCGCCAACCGCCTGGCTGCCGTCTCGGGCGGCACCATCGAGATCTTGGACGAGGACCTCGAGATTATGCGCGAGGCAGCGCTCTACAACGACTACCTGGGCGTTAACAACTACCAGTGCCGTTTTTTGAAGGCTTACGATGGCGAGAACGACCTGCACCACAACGGTACGGGCGAGAAGGGCACCGGCCGCTGGCGCGTCAAGGGCATTGGCGAGCATGTGAACAAGCCCGGCATCCCCACCACCGACTGGGACTGGATCATCTATCCCGAGGGTCTATTCGATCTGCTCGTCTACATTAAGCAGCGCTACCCCAACTACAAGCAGATTTTCATCACCGAGAACGGCATGGGCTACAAGGACCCCTACAAGGACGGTTTTGTGGACGACCAGCCGCGCATCGACTACATCGAGCAGCACCTGCGTTGGCTGCTCAAGGCCATGGAGGTGGGCGTCAACGTGGGCGGCTACTTCCTGTGGAGCCTGCAGGATCAGTTCTCCTGGACCAACGGATACAACAAGCGTTACGGCTTCTTCTACGTTGACTTTGAAACCCAGAAGCGCACGCCCAAGGCAAGCGCCTACTGGTACAAGCACGTGGCGCAGACCCGTCGTCTGGACTAGTGGCTGGCGGGGTTGCCCGCTCACACAACCTGTCCCCATTTCTCAGCCGGGGGCGGCACGTCACACGGCGCGCCGCCCCCGGTCTTTTTGTTTTTGGGCTGGTCGGGAGCCGTTTGTCTCGATCTGTAACATCTAGCCGAGTTTTTTGGTCCTAGCTGTTACAGATTGAGACGAACAGGATTGCTCTTTCCGAAGAATCTAAATCTGTAACACGTAGCCCGCTTTTGACCGTCTACCTGTTACAAATCGAGACAAACGGAGTAGGACCTAACCCCGTATGTCCCTAACAGTCGAGCGTTCGACCAGCGTACTCGGCACATGAATCGCCTCGATAGACGAGCTCTCTCCAATCGCCGCCTCAAACGCAAGCTTACCGACACCGCGCAAATCAAATCGCAGCGTCGTCAGCCGATTGTGAGGAACAAGTCCCTCGAGTGCGTCGTCGATACCAACCACGCTCACGTCGTCGGGCACGGACAGGCCCGCGTTCTCGAGCGCGGCGATAACGCCCAGCGCCATCTGGTCATTTGCCGCAAGCACGGCAGTCGGCGCCTGCGACCCGCCGGCAAGCACCTCGGCCGCAATCCGCTCGCCCATGGCGTACCCACTGTCCGCACTCCAATCGCCACGCAGCATCGGAGCGGCATCGACATGAGCACGACCCAGCGTATCGCGCCAACCGGCCTCACGAAAACGCGAGGAAATCGAGTTTTCCGGACCCGCCACAAACCGCATATTCGAGTGACCATGTTCCAGCAGATAATTGGTCAACAGCTCGCACGAACCATACTGGTCGGAGTCGATCGTCGTGCAGCGCGGATGCGCATACATGGACAGGATGACCGTTCGCACTCCCGGCTGGGGAACAAACTCCTCAAAATCGGGAGCCATGCGGTTCATGTTGAGAATCATGCCGTCGACGGGTCGCTCGACCATGCGGCGCGAGGCATCGGCAAGTGTATAGGGCTTGTCGCCGCCCATCTCGATCATAGTGACGGCAAAATCGTGCTCGCGCGCCGCTTGCATGATACCCTCGAGCGTCGCCAGGTTACCGACACGTGTGATGTTGTACATGCACAGGCCAATAGAACGATACGACCCGCCGCGCAACGCCGCTCCAGCAAAATTGGGACGAAAGCCCAGCTCTTCCATGGCGGCCAGCACACGCTTGCGCGTCTTTTCCGTCACGTTGGGCATACCGTTGACCACGCGAGACACAGTCTGGCGGCTCACGCCAGCGAGCGCCGCAACCTCTGCCGCGCTCGCCGAATGACCATTCCTTGTCTGCTGAGCCATGCCTTCCACGCTAACCTGCTTCCCAACTATTCCCCGCGCCCATGGCGCATCGTACATACATTGATAACGTGCTCATGATACCCGAGCCATATACCACAACATGAAAACTTCTGTCAATCAAAACCGCTTACCGAACAAATACAACCGTTCGCGGCTGTTTGAAGTTGTTTTGTTTCTATACATCCCAGCCGGATGTTAACGTGCTCATTGTCAAATGTTCACGTGCTCATTTTGGTTCTAATCATTTTAAGATAGTGTTTATCGGGCTTTTTCACCGCTGAACGCTAACCAGGGAGCCTCCTGAGCGCAAACGCACAATATCGAACAGCGAGACGAGAGGGTGTATGCATATGTCTTTGCTAAACCGCGTACAGCAGCTGCCGAAGGGCTTTGTTTGGGGCGCCGCAACCGCCGCGTACCAAACGGAAGGTTCCACGAAGGTGGCAGGCAAGGGTAAGACCATGTGGGACGATTACCTTGTCGCCCAGGGTCGCTTTTTGCCCGACCCGGCCAGTGATTTCTACAACCGCTACGAGGAGGATATCCGCCTTTCTGCCGAGCATGGACTCAACGCCATTCGTGTGTCCATCGCCTGGACCCGCATCTTCCCCAACGGCGACGATGCCGAACCCCTCGCCGAGGGCGTTAAGCACTACCACGAGCTGTTCGCCTGCTGCAAAAAGTATGGCGTCGAGCCCTATGTGTCCCTGCATCACTTTGACTCCCCCGCCGCCCTGTTCAACCAGGGCGACTGGCTCAACCGCAAGACCGTCGACGCCTATGTGCGCTATGCCGAGTTCTGCTTCCGCGAGTTCCGCGAGGTCAAGAATTGGTTCACCATCAACGAGCTCATCAGCCTCTCGCACTCCCAATACATCCAAGGCAACTTCCCGCCCAACCATCACTTTGATGTGACGAGCGGCATCCAGAGCCAGCACAACGAGCTCGTTGCCCACGCCCGCGCCGTCAACCTGTATAAGGATCTTGACGAGACCGAGCACCTGGGCGGCCGCATTGGCATGGTCAACGTCCTGACGCCGGCATATCCTGCCACCGACTCGCCCGCCGACCAGCACGCCGCCGACCTGTACAACGCCTTCTACACCGACTTCATCATGGACGGCGCCTTCCTGGGCCACTACTCCGCGCGCACCCTCTCACTCATCAACGAGATTCTGCGTGCCAACAACGCCACGCTTACGGTTGAGGACAGCGACATGGAGGAGCTCGCCAAGGCGGCGCCCCGCAACGATATGTTCGGCCTCAACTACTATCAGTCGGCGTTTATCGCCGCCTACGATGGCGAGTCCACCAACAGCTTTAACGGCACCGGAGACAAGGGCACCTCGTGCTTTAAGTTTAAGGGCGTCGGGCAGCAGGTCGATATGCCGGGTATCCCCACCACCGACTGGGATTGGCTCATCTACCCGCAAGGCCTCTACGACACGCTCAAGCACATCAGCGCCACCTATCCCAACCTCCCCGTCATCTATATCACCGAAAACGGCCTGGGCCACAAGGACCCCGAGCCCGACGCAAACGGCATCGTCGCCGATCCCGAGCGCATCGACTTTGTCGACCAGCACATGGAGAAGGTGCTCCGGGCGCGCGCCGAGGGCGTCGACGTCCAGGGCTACTTTATCTGGAGCCTGCAGGACCAGTTCTCGTGGGCCAATGGCTATAACAAGCGCTACGGCCTGTTCTACATCGACTTCGACACGCAAAAACGCTACATCAAGCAGTCGGCACTCTGGTACAAGGAGCTCGCCGACACTATGGCGGACGCGCAGTAGCGCATCGCCTCGCTTTCCCCCGAGAAGGGAGCGGCCCTATGCGATACAAACCCAGCCGCTCCCCTCTCTCCCCCTGGGACCGACCCCGCCTGCACCCGGGCTTTTAGCAAGCGGGAGACCATATAGGTTTTCAACGTCCATGCCATTAAGATTTCATGCAAAGAGGAGCGTGAACTATGGAATCGATCGTTAAGTTCTTGGAGAAAGGTCAGCCGTACTTCGACAAGGTCTCTAAGAACATCTACCTTCAGGCCATTAAAGACGGCTTTTTGGCAGCAATGCCCATCATCCTGTCTTCTTCTGTCTTCCTGCTTATTTCGACCCTGCCGGGCGTTGTCGCCACGGTCGGCGGCTTTACGCTGCCCGACTGGTGGAACGTCGACGTCGTGAACTTCTGCAACAAGGTTTACAACTTCACGATGGGCGTCGTGGGCATCATGGTCGCCGGCACCACCGCAAGCGCGCTGACCGGCTCCAAGAACCGCCGCATGCCTGCCGGCAAGGCCATCAACGCCACGAGCACCATGGTCGCCGCCATGTGCGCTATGCTCATCTTGGCCGTTACCCAGACGAGTGCCAAGATCGACGGTGCCGATGTCTCGGTGTTCTTTACCGACAACATGGGCACCAAGGGCCTACTGAGCTCCTTTGTCGCCGCATTTGCCACGGTCAACATCTATGCCTTCTGCATTAAGCGAGACATCACCATCAAGCTGCCCAAAGAAGTCCCCGGCGCCATCGCCCAGAACTTCCGCGACATCTTCGCCTTCAGCTTCTCCATCCTGTTTGTCGCCGTCATCGACGTTATCTGCCGCACCTGCTTGGCCGTCCCGTTTGCCAACGTCATCTCCACGCTGGTGAGCCCGCTGTTCGCCGCTGCCGATTCCTACGCCGGCCTCGCCCTCATCTGGTTCATGATCCCGCTGTTCTGGTTCATGGGCATCCACGGCCCCTCGGTCGTTAAGCCTGCCCTCAACGCCGCGCTGTTTGGCAACATCACCACCAACCTCGCCACGCTGCAGGCCGGCGGTCACCCCGCCCTCGCCCTGACCGAGAACTTCGGTAACTACATCGGCGAACTCGGCGGCACCGGCGCCACGTTCATTGTCCCGATCATCTTCCTGCTCTTTATGCGCTCCAAGCAGCTCAAGGCCGTCGGCAAAGCCTCTGTCGTACCCGTGATGTTCGCCGTCAACGAACCGCTGCTGTTCGCCGCGCCCATCATCCTCAACCCGTACTTCCTGATCCCGTTCCTGTTTGCCCCCGTGGCCAACGTCCTCATTGGTAAGTTCTTCATCGACTTTTTGGGCATGAACGGCTTTATCTATGCCATGCCGTGGGCACTCCCCGGACCGATCGGCACCTTCATCGACACCAACTTCCAGCCGATCTCTCTGGTCCTGGTTGTCGTCCTGCTGGTCGTTGACTTCTTAATCTACTACCCGTTCTGCAAGGCCTACGACAACGTCCTGTGCAAGCAGGAGGCCGAGACCCTGGCCGAAGAAGAGGCCGAGGAGACCAAGGCCGTCAAGACCGCTGCCGCCCCCGCCGTTGAGGCTCCTGTTGTCGAGACCGCTTCTGCCACTGAGGCCTCCGCAGCTCCGTCCGCCCTTAAGGGCAAGGAGCTGAGGGTTCTGGTTCTGTGCGCTGGCGCCGGCACCTCTGCACTGCTCGCCAACGCGCTTAAGGAAGGCGCCGACGAGCTGGGCATCGACATTACCGCCAACGCCGGTGCCTACGGCAGCCACTACGCCATCATGGACCAGTACAACGTCATCGTCCTGGCTCCGCAGGTTCGCACCTATTACAACGAGATGAAGGCCGACACCGACCGCCTGGGCATCACGCTGCTGTCGCCCAAGGGCAAACAGTACATCGACCTCACTAAGGACCCCAAGGGTGCCGTCGCCTGGATCGAGGAAAACCTCGAGGCATAAGACGCTGACGCCACCTGCCGCTCGCAGAAAAAAAATGGCCCGCGCATCGATGCGTGATGCGCGGGCCATTTTGTTTAGACCGCACCCGTCCTCCTGTTCATCTTAATCTGTAACATCTAGCCGAGTTTTTGGGTCCCAGCTGTTACAGATCGAGATGAACGAGCCGAGCACGTCTATGCCCGCAGATCCTTCACACTGGAGCGCTCGACCAACACGCCCGAGACAAGCGTACGGCTTCTGGAGCTCGGAGCTTCTAGGCCCGCAACGACCTCGTTGAGCGCACGGACGCCCAGCTCGCGGTGGCGAAACTTCACCGACGTCAGAATCGAGTTGGGAATCGTCTTGTAGAGCTCATCGTCGAAGCCAATCACGGACACGTCGTCGGGCACGTTGAGTCCTTTGTCACGTAGAGCCATCATCACGCCGTTTGCCATGCAGTCGTTAGCAGCGAGGACCGCCGTGCAATCGGGTTTATCGGCAAGAACAAGACCCGCGGCATAGCCACTATCCGCATTCCAATCGCCTTGCAGAGGCTCGGGCGGCTCAATGCCACACGCCTCGAGTGCCGCACGCCAACCTTTCATACGGCACTGGCTCGACAGCGACTCTTTCTTACCCGAAACGAAGTACACGTTCTTGTGCCCGTGATTCAAGAAGTACTCGCACGCCATGCGCGCGCCACCCTCTTGATCGTCACTGACGGTGGAGCAGGTAGGATGCTCCATCGGTGTGATAATCACCGTCTTGAGGTCTTTCGGTGCCTCAAAGGTATCAAAGTCATCGACCATCTGGCGCAGGTTGAAAATCATGCCGTCGACGGGAAGCTGCGACATCCTACGTGCCGCATCGGCAAGGGTCATCTTCTCCCCTGCGCGCTTCTTAATCATCGTGAGCGCAAAGCCGCGTTCTTCGGCGGCATCTGCGATACCGTCAATCATGTCCACGGCACCGCCCGACAAGTGGAACAGCACCACGCCGATGCACCCGTAACGGCCCAACTTGAGCGAACGCGCGGCAAAGTTCGCCCGGAACCCGAGCGCTTCCATTGCGGAATGGACCTTATCGCGTGTCGACTCTCGCACGCTACCGGGCTCGTTGATCACACGCGAAACCGTCTTGAGAGAAACACCCGCGGCAATCGCCACATCGTTCATCGAGACATTTTTCTTGTCCATCGTTGCCACTGCTTCTCCACTCGGTTCTCTATCACTTGTTTTTTGCGTTCTAGCATACACTACCTGCCTGACTGATAAATCAACCGTTTACCGAACAATATCGACCGCTCACCCGTATATCCTTGTTGCTCTTCCAAAAATGTCTTACGTTGTCATTAACGAAATGACAACGTTGTCATTTCGCAATGCCTTCCTTGAGCAGGAAGGTTTCCGGGCAGTCCTGACCATCCATCGACGACCAGTTCCATCCACATGCATCGCGCATCAAGTAGCAAAGGAGCTCTATGGACGCCATCGTAAAGATGCTCGAAAAGCATCAGCCGTTCTTTGAGAAGATCTCGAGGAACATCTACCTCCAGGCTATTAAGGACGGATTCCTTGGGTGCATGCCCATCGTCCTCACCTCTTCGATTTTTCTGCTCATTGCCACCCTTCCCGGCGTAGTCGGCATCACGCTGCCCCAGCCGCTCATCGACTGGTGCAACAAGCTGTACAACTTCACCATGGGCGTCATGGGCATCATGGTTGCCGGCACCACCGCCAAAAACTTCACGGCTTCCATGAACCGTCGCATGCCCGCCGGCAAGGTGCTCAACGACGGCTCCACCATGGTGGCCGCCCAGTGCAGCATGCTGCTGCTCGCTGTTACGCAGTTCACCACCAAGTTCGACGGCTCCGAGCTTTCGGTCTTCGATTGCACCAGCATGGGTACGCGCGGTCTGTTCTCGGCCTATATCGCCGCGTTCATTACCGTGTGGGTTTATAAGTTCTGCGTCTCGCGCGATCTGACCATTAAGCTGCCCAAGGAGGTCCCGGGCGCCATCGCTCAGAACTTCCGTGACATCATCCCCTTTGGCGGCGCCGTCATCATCTGCGGCATCATCGATGTCGTCGTGCGCAACCTCATGGGCGTTCCGTTCTCCGAGCTGCTCATCAAGCTGCTCTCCCCGCTCTTCACTGCGGCAGAAACCTATCCTGGCCTTATCCTTATCCAGGCAGCCACCGCGTTCTTCTGGTTCATCGGTGTCCATGGTCCTTCGATTGTCCAGCCGGGCATCGACCCCATCCGTCTTGCCAACCAGGCTGAGAACCTGCAGGTTCTGCTGGCCGGCGGCCACCCCGCCCACTCCCTCACCTTTAACATGTCGCTCGTGGGTGAGTTCGGCGGCACCGGCGCCACGTTCATCGTGCCGCTTCTGCTGATTCTCTTTATGAAGTCCAAGCAGCTCAAAGCCGTCGGTAAGGCCTCGATTGTTCCTGTTGCCTTCGCCGTCAACGAACCGCTGCTCTTTGGCGCGCCGATGATCCTTAACCCCTACATGCTCATCCCCTTTGTTGCCGCCGGCTGCGTCAACGTAAGTGTTGCCAAGTTCTTTATCGACAACGTGGGCATGAACGGCTTCTCCTTCGTGGTGCCTTGGGCTACCCCTGCCCCCATCGGCATCTTCATCACCACGAACTTCCAGCTTATCGCCCTGGTGTTTGTCGCAATCATCATATTGCTGGACGCCATCATCTACCTGCCGTTCTTGAAGGCATACGATAAGCTGCTCTGCGACCAGGAGGCCGAACGCGCCGCAGAGCTGGGTCTTGAGTCCGATGGTGCTGCCACCATCGCCGCCAACGCCCCTGCGCCCGCTGTCGAGCAGGCTACCGCTGTCACCGCTTCCGTCGAGCCGACCGCCGCTGCCGCCGACAGCAAGCCTGTCGCCGATCAGCCCGAGCCCGCCGCCGACGCATCCGCTAAGAAGGACGTCGACGGTCTGAAGGTCCTCGTCCTGTGCGCCGGCGCCGGCACCTCTGCCATGCTCGCCAACGCCATCAAGGAAGGTGCTGCGCAGACCGGAGAGAATATCGCTTCCTCCGCAGGCGCCTATGGTCAGCACACTGCCATCATGGATCAGTACGACGTTATCGTGCTCGCCCCGCAGGTTCGTAGCTACTACAACGACATGAAGGCCGACACCGATCGTCTGGGCATTAAGCTGCTCGCCCCCCGCGGTAAGGAATATATCGACCTTACCCGCAACCCCGCTGGCGCCATCAAGTGGCTCCGCGAGAACCTCGACTAGTTCCTCCCTCTGTTGGTGCCCGGATCCCCAGTTCGGGCACCTCTCCCTATTCGTATCCCACAGAAAGGATGACTCATGACCAACCCCATGCAGTTCCCCGACGGCTTTGTGTTTGGCGGCGCCACCGCCGCTTACCAGGTTGAGGGCGAGACCCGCACGCACGGCAAGGGCAAAGTGCCCTGGGACGATTTCCTGGCAGCTCAGGGTCGCTTCTCCCCCGACCCCGCAAGCGATTTCTACAACAAGTACCCGGTCGATATCGACCTGTGCCAGCGTTTTGGCATCAACGGTATCCGTGTCTCCATCGCTTGGAGCCGTATCTTCCCCAGTGGCACCGGCGAGATTAACCCCGAGGGCGTCGCTTTCTATCACGAGCTTTTCGCCACCTGCAACAAAGCTGGCGTTATCCCCTATGTCACGCTCGATCACTTCGATACGCCCGAGGCCTTTTACCAGAACGGCGGCGAGGGATTCCTGACGCGCACGACGATCGACGCCTTTGTCGAGTACGCCAAGTTCTGCTTTGCCGAGTTCACCGAGGTCAAGCACTGGTTCACGTTTAACGAGATTCCCGCAACCGCCGAGGGCAGCTTTATCGTCGGCAACTGGCCGCACGGCGAGAAGTACCGCCTGGACAAGGCCTTCCAGCTCATGCACAACATGATGGTGGCCCATGCCAAGGCTGTCGTCGCCTTCCACGAGGGCGGCTTTGAGGGCGAGATCGGCATTGTCCAGAACCTGGAGCCCAAGTATCCCCTCGACCCCAACAGCGCCGCCGACTGCGAGGCAGCCCGCATGGCCGACGTCATCAACAACCGCTGGGTACTCGACGCCACCTTCCGTGGCCACTATGCAGCCGACACCATGGAAGCCGCAACCAAGCTTGCCCATATCGCCGGCGGCGAGCTCGACGTCCGCGACGAGGACATCGCCGCGCTGACCGCCGCGCTCCCCTACAACGATTGCTTGGGCGTCAACACCTACAAGTGCCAGTTCCTGCGTGCCGCCGAGGGCGAAAACGACATCAACCACAATGGCACCGGCGACAAGGGCTCCTCGCGCTGGTTCCTCAAGGGCGTGGGCGAGTCGTGCGTGCGCGAAGGCGTACCCACCACCGATTGGGACTGGATCATCTATCCCGAGGGCCTGTACGACCTGCTGCTCCGCATTAAGAACGATTACCCCAACTACAAGAAGATCTACATCACCGAGAACGGCATGGGCTATAAGGACGACTTCGAGGATGGCTTTATCGATGACGCCCCTCGTATCGACTACATGCGTCAGCATCTCGCGTGGATCCTCAAGGCAATCGACGGCGGCGTAAACGTCGACGGTTACTTTGTGTGGTCGCTGCAGGACCAGTTCTCCTGGACCAACGGCTACAACAAGCGTTATGGCCTGTTCTACATCGACTTTGAGACCCAGAAGCGCTATCCCAAGGCGAGCGCGTACTGGTACAAGAACGTCTCGGAGACCGGCCTGCTCATGGCCTAACTTCAGCCGCGCATCCCCTGTCGGCCGCATGCGAATCCCTCCACGGGTTCGCATGCGGCCTTTTTGTTTTCGCGCGGGTCGGCAGCCGTTTGTCTAAATCTGTAACATCAAGTCGAGTTTTTTGCCTCTACCAGTTACAAATCAAGACAAACGGGAATCACTCTGCCGAAACGTCTCAATCTGTAACAGATATCTGCTCAAATCGAGTCTAGGTGTTACAGATTGAGTTTTTGATTTGGGAGGTTGAGGATGGGGGATCGCGTGCCGAAAGCATGGTCCCCGGATAAAAAAGCTCGCCGGCCAGGCCGAAGACATGGCCCACATCAAGGCAGACCTTTGCCCCTGCTCGCCCGAGCAAAAAGTCATGCCCCTCGATGCGCTCTGCCAGTCCGGCACCGAGACCCCGCAATGGCGGTGGGATGTGCTGGTCGGAGAGGGCGACCCGCTCTACTGCAAGTCCCGAGAGATCTAAGTATCCGCTGCAAGGTATAAGAACGAATTGGAGCCCTGGTACATACCGGGGCTCCTCGTGGTAGTGGCTGTCTAATGAATCTGGTGGCTAGGCCTCTTCGCCGCCACTGGATTCAGTTACCGTTTCCTCCTCACTATGTTGCGTCTCTCTCGTAGCCTCATCAACTTCTGTTGACGAATGTGCCTCTTCGTATACTTCGATGTTCGCCTTGAGCATGGTTGCACTCTGTTCAGCAAGAGCGATCTTCCTCTGGTGCTTGTCGTAGGCATACAGTCCGATTCCACCTGCGACTAGCGTGGCTACAGAACCGATTACTCCACCCTGGATTCTTCCAACGGAAATCCCGCCCGCTCTGATATTGCTGATCAGCGCCTGAGGCCCACCGAGCTCTTTCGCCAGATGCGACAATTGCGCATAGTCCCAAGTCGTCATTGCCTTTTCCTCACTTTCTTTCACTTCAGCACCGCTTCCACTGGGGTGCTCACGGTTGATTTCCGATCTCAGCCGAACACATTAGGCGGACAGGCCGTTCCCGCAGCTAGCCGAACGCCCCCGAGGCCCCATCCGGGCCCCGGGGGCGCCGTTTTCCCAGTTGAAGGAACGGTGGAGATGTGTTTCGATGGGTC
>URBB01000056.1 GCA_900545835.1 uncultured Collinsella sp.
CCGTCGTCGGCAGCGTCAGATGTGTATAAGAGACAGGGTCGTCAGCCGTCATAACCTGCTTAAAGCCCTGCATAAAGGCCGGAGCGATAGGCTCGGCGCCATAAGCCAGGACAACCTCGTAACCCGCGTAGTCACGCTGAATGTCCTCGGCAGTAAGCTCGGTGCCAAATACGCACTTCACGCCGGCCTCGGCCAGGCGACGGTACTGATACTTGATCACGCGGGTGAGCTCCTGCTTTGCCGGCGGAACGGCTGCGATGCGCATCTCGCCGCCCGGCTCATCCTGCGTATCCACGAGCACCACGTTGTGGCCGCGCTTGGCGGCAATGTAGGCTGCCTCCATGCCCGCAGGACCAGCACCCACAACGAGCACGTTCTTGGCCTCGGCGGCAGGCTCGTAGCCAGCTTCGTCGCGCTCCACGTCCGGATTAACGGTGCAAGAGATGCGCTTGCCGAACATAATGCCGTTCAGGCAGCGCAGGCAGCCAATGCAGGGGCGAATATCGTCGGCGTTGCCGGCAGCGGCCTTATTGCAGAACTCGGCATCGCACAGATTGGCGCGGCCCATCATGCAGATGTCGGCAGCGCCGTCCTCGATCAGCTCCTCGGCGATCCAGGCCTCGTTGATACGTCCGACGGTGGCGACGGGAATGTTGACGTGCTTTTTGATCTCGCGCGAGCAGGCGGCATGCGAGGCCTGCTGAGTACCGGCGGCGGGAATTGCGGAACCGCGCTTGATGGTGGTACCGCCCGAGACGTGAATCATGTCGACGCCGGCCTTCTCCAAGCGACGCGAGACATAGATCATGTCGTTGAGGGTCAGGCCGCCATCGGTGTACTCGTCGCCCGAGATACGGACGTCGATGATAAAGTCCTTGCCGCAGCGCTCGCGAATCTCGGCGATGACCTCGAGCAAAAAGCGCATGCGGGCGTCGAGCGAGCCGCCGTACTCATCGGTGCGCTTGTTGTAGAGCGGAGTCAAAAAACCGCCGAGCATGCCGTGGGCGTGCGCCGCATGGACCTCGACGCCATCGACACCGGCCTTCTGCATACGCACGGCAGCGTCGCCAAACTGATGCGTGAGCTCGTGAATCTCATCGACCGTGATAGGACGCGGTGCCTCACGGGCATAGGACGGTCCCACGAAGGACGGAGCGATCAGGCGCGGCGTGCCCGGAATGTTAAAGGCCATGTAGGCGGGGTGAAAGAGCTGCGGCATGATCTTGCAGCCATACTCATGCACGGCGGCGGCGAGCTTTTCCCAGCCGGGGATAAACGTGTCGTCGTAGCAGCACATGTCACCCGGCAGATAGGTATAGGTGGGCTCGACCGTCACGACCTCGGTAATGATGAGGCCAACACCGCCCTTGGCACGGGCACGGTAATGATCGACCAAGTCATCGGTCACATAGCCATGATCGGCCAGGTTGGTGGACACCGGCGGCATAAAGACGCGGTTCTTGACCTCGGTCGTACCGACCTTGATCGGGCTAAAGAGCATCGGGTAGGCGGATGACTCCATACAGGCTTCCTTTCGTTTGAGCCGCTCGGCGGCAGTTGCTAACGTACCTATCGTATCAGCAACCGCCGCGTCCGTACTCGCTCGCACTCCCCCGCCTTTAATCCGATCCCCACAAAAAGTTGCGGTGGAATACGGAGTAGATAAGGCCTTTGACAGCCAAAACAGTCCGTATTTCACCGCAACTGATGGGTGGGATGGGTTAGAGACCCAGGTAGCTGGTGATGCCTTCGACGGCAAGCTTGGCACCTGCCACGGCATGGACCACGGTGAGCGGGCCGTTGACCACGTCGCCGGCGGCAAAGACGCCAGGCACCGTTGTCATGCCGTTCTCATCGACCGAAAGAAGGCCGCGATGGTCGGTCTCCAAGCCACCCGTCGTAAGCACAAGCTTGTCCTTGGGCACCTGCGAAGCCGCAATCACAACCGTGTCGGCAGACGCATGGTCGAGCTCTTCCTCATAGCCCACCACATTGTTGTCCTCGTCAAAGATAGCCGTCTCGAACACCGGACCGTTATCGTCGATGGCACAGATCGCCTTGCCGCACACAATCTCGGCACCATCGAGCTCGGTCAGCTCTACCTCGTCATCGATGGCAGAGATATGGCGCGATCGGGCATACACGGTGACCTTGCGAGCGCCCGAGCGCAGGGCCGTACGGGCAACATCCATGGCCACATTGCCGGCGCCGATGACCGCCACGTTCTGCCCGATCGCCACGCTCGCGGGATCGACCAGGTAATCGATGCCAAACAGCACGTTGCCGCGCGACTCGCCGGGAATACCCAACTTTCGAGCTCGCCAGGTACCGGTACCAACAAAGACCGCATCATAGCCGTCGCGCAGCAGGTCATCGATGTGCAACGCGCCGCCGATGGTGGTCGAGGGGCGCACGCGCACGCCGAGCGAGCACATCACGTGACGGTACTTTTGCACGAGCGCACGGGGCAGGCGGAACTCGGGGATACCGTACTCCAGCACACCGCCGATCTCGGGGCGCTGTTCAAATACCGTGACGGCACAGCCCAGCTGGGCCATCTTAATGGCCACGGTGATACCGGCAGGACCGGAACCGACCACAGCAACCTGTTTGTCACACGACGGCGCGGGCGTCCACTCCTTACGATCCAAATACGCTGTGGAGATGTAGTGCTCGATGCTCGAGAAATGCACCGGCGCGCCCTTGCGGCCCTGGATGCAAGCGCCCTCGCACTGGCCCGAATGATTGCACACCATGGAGCAGACCGCGCTCATGGGATTGTTCTGGAACAGTAGCTCGCCCGCCTCTTCTAGACGACGCTGTTTGAACAGGTCAATGACCTGCGGAATAGGCGTCTGAACCGGGCAGCCCTTAAGCTGACAGAATGCCCTTTTGCAACCTAGGCAACGATTCGCCTCTTCGACAATGTGGATAGCCACGCAACTCCCCTTTTTGATTCAATCCAATGGGGCGACGATAAAGACCCTTCACCGCCGCCCCCATACAGGTAATCTCAATCTGCCGACACGGCAAAAGCCAATGCTATAGCTCGCGATGCGAAGCCCCGCAGCGAGCGGACATGTGCTCGAGTGTCGCCAGGCAGTCAGCCGCCGTCGCCGGCACGCTGTTCTCGACCACGCAGGGAATCCCAGGGCAGGCGGCAGCCGCCCAGGCCACCACGGGCTCAAAGTCATAGCGACCCGTCTCGCCCACGCCGTGGCAAACCAGGCGTGAACCCGTACCGTCGCACCAACCTGCTTCGTCCTCGTTATCAACGACCTCAAAATCCTTGGCGTGCAGCACGCGGATCTTACTGCCGCATAAGTAGAGCATGCGCGCTGTGATTTCCTGCGCTTCGTCAACGACGCTGGGGTGCAGCAGCGACACTGGGTCATAGATCACGCCGAGCGACGGGCTCGAGACGCGCTCCAGCACCTCGCGGCAGCGATCCGGCGTGTTGACCGTCTCGTTCCAGCCAGGCTCGATCAGTATTTGCCCGCCCACGGCCTCGGCGCGCTCGCAGACGCGTGCGAGTCCGTCCATAAAAGCCTCAAGCGCCTCATCGGTCATGCGGTCGTCAGCAACGCGGTTCTGCGCATTGGGGCGACCGGTCTCGGTACCCACCGGGCAGCCGCCGAGCATCTGGGCAAAGTTCAGGCATGCCTCGTACTCGGCAAAGTTATCCATGAGCTGTTGGCGATCGGGCGTCGCCAAATTCTTATAGCAGCCGAGCACGGCGACCGAAACGCCCGACTCATCGAGCACGGCACGCAAATGGTCGGCAAGCTCGCGGGTCAGGCCGCCTCGATCGATCCCCATCGATGCGTAGAGCACCTTGCTCGGCAGCTGAATGCACGAAAAGCCCAGCTCTCCCGCCATGCGAATGCGTTCCTCGACGGTCCCCTGCGGAAGGTCGTGCAAACGTACGCCCGGAGTAATAGCCCCCACGTTATTCACATCCCTTATGAGCGTTGATACCCGGGGTGTATCCGCCAAACGGGTCCTCGATGGAGCACACGCCCGAGGGGGCGAGCGGATCGCGCTTACCGGCCAGCTTGTCGTGATGCATGGTCTCGATATAGGCAAGCACCAGCGGCGCCACACCCTTTGCATCATTTTTGACCACGGGCTCGCTCATGTAGTAATCAAACGTGCCCTCGCGGTGCGCGGTGTTGCCCAGGCCCGCAACCAGGCAGATGTTGTCGAGTGCCAGCTGCCCGTCATACTCGGACAGGCAGGTCTCGCAGATGCCGTCGAAGGCGCGACGGCCGTACTGGTAGTAACGCTCGCCCAGCACGCCCAGACGCACGCCCTTCATGATGGCGTTGGCAAAGATGGCGCTGCCCGACTCCTCTAGGTAGTTAGGGGCGATATTGGGCAGGTTGATGACCTGGTGCCACATGCCGGTCCTCTCGTCCTGATACGGCAGCATGGCGTCGATCAGGTCGTGGAACATCTTGCGGATCTCGTCCTTCTCGGCCGACATCGAAGGCGGCATGAGCTCCCACGTGTCGATGAGCGCCATGGCAAACCAGCCCTCGGCGCGCAGCCAGAAGTTTGCCGAAAGGCCGGTGACCGGGTCGCACCAGAACTGCTTGCGACTCGCGTCGTAAGCGTGATAGTACAGCCCGTTGAGGGGGTTGCGCATCAGGTCATGCACGACCTGGAACATATGGAAGCTGTCCGAGCAGGCACGACGGTTGTGGAAGCTCAGCTCGTACTGCATGTAGAACGGCTGCGCCATGTACATGCCATCGAGCCAAATCTGGTTGGGATAGACGGCCTTGTGCCAAAACACGCCCTCTTTGGTGCGCGGCTGGGTCTCGAGCTGGCGGTAGATGGTGTCCATGGCGGCACGGTACTTGGGCTTGCCCACCAGGTCATAGAGCTTGTAGAGGGTCTTGCCCGCATTGACGTTATCGAGGTTGTACTCCTCGGGGTTGTAATGCTTTATGGTACCGTCGTCCTGGACAAAGAAATCGATGTAGTCATCGGCGAAAGTCAGGTAGCGCTGCTCACCCGTGATCTCGTACAGTTCGATGAGCGCCTTGATCATGCAACCGTCAATATAGTTCCAGGTGTTCTCCTTGCCGGCGCGAATCTTTTCGATATTCCAAGCCGGCGCCTGCGGCGTAGAGGTTTCGATCAACTGCTCGATATAACGGTCCAGGATTTGATTGCAACCCATTGCTATCCCCTCTGACATAAACGATAGGTGAACGTTACCCCTAGTGTAACGCGAACGAGGAATATAGGGTGAACGTTAACCCTATATTCCTCGCGAACGGCAGACTTTTAGCGGCAAACGGCGGTGAGACCCGCGGCGATGCGATGCGCCAGGCGCTCATAGCCGGCAGGACTGTAATGCAGACCGTCCGGCATATAGAGCTCGCGGTGCTCCGGCAAAAACGGGCTGATACCGCTTTGCGCATACAGGTCAATCGCCGGCACGGAGTAGCGGTCGCAGACCTCGAGCATCGCTCGCACGTAGGCGACCTGCGTCAACCCCAGGTGGTTGAGCTCGTCGCTTGCCGGGATATCCTTCTCGTGCTTGCCGCTCGTCTTGCACGGCGTCATAAACACGAGCTTTGCCTGGGGCGAGCGCGCCGTGATGGTACGGATCAGGTAATCGAGTGCACCATAGAACTCATGCACGTCCGCGCTGCCGAGCTCTCCAAGCGGCACGTTGCGGCTAAAGTCGTTGACGCCGTCAAAGACGATGTAGATATCGGCCGCATCGTCGATACCGTCAAGGCGCTCGACAAACGAATCGGTACGGTCGGCCTTGATGGCGATACGCGAACCCTTGATGCCAAAGTTCTCGACGACCGCGCCTCCCAGCAACGCGCCCAAATGCGAGGTCCACGAGATGTCGTTGCCTCCCCCACCGCAGCCGTTGTCGCCCCAGGTCGTTGAGTCGCCAAAGCAGCAAATGGTCGATTCACTCAAACTCTTCGTTTCCATAATCTTCTCCTCATCCGCCCATCGGCGGTCATACAGGAACGTACCGTTTATTCGCAGCATGCCGAGGGGCTATGCACGGGCGCATTCCGCAACGTGCGAATCGAGCCATTCGATATCCTCGGCAAGATGTGTCACGCCCAGATGGTGTTCACCCGGACATACCTCGTGCCGCAGGCCATCTCTGCGACCCAGCAACTTGTAGGCATCGCGCACGATCTTGAGCTGTTCATCGACATTTTTCAGCCCGCGCGAACCGTTCAGATGGTCCTCTTCGCAGCTTTGCACCAGCAGCGGATGCGGCGCGATGAGCGAGGCAATATCGCCCATGTCGAGTAAGCGCCAAAGTCCGGGTGTGTAGTTGCAGCTGCAATTGCCATTGAGATGCAGCAGCGAATCGTCGACACCGTACAGATAGCCCGAGACAAACGCCTTGCGCACACGCGGGTCGAGTGCGGCCAGGTACAACGTCATGTAGCCGCCACCCGAAAAACCAAAGCAACCCAGGTCATCCATGGCAATGTCGCCGCGCGCCTCCAAGTAATCGATCAAGCGCATGTTGTCCCAGACGTTGAGGCCCGCGACCGTAAGACCCAGTGGCTCGGCCATACGTGCTTGATTCAGACACGTACCGCGCAGGTAGCTGTTCTCGTCATCGCCCTGACCCTTCCAGTCACGACGGTATCCCCAACCGCGCGCATCAGGGCAGACGGTTACGTAACCCATGCGTGCCAAACGCAGACCGTAGTCGTAATTGAACTTACGCACGGCATCATCGACCGCCGGCACGCCCGTCACGCCCGCAACACTTGCGGCGCCTGCTCCCTGATGGCCATGCGGGCAGATATAGCAGCACTTGCGGCCGCGCGCATCGAGCTTAGGCGACTGCGGCTCGAGAAGGTAGAACGGCATCCAAACATCGCGCTCGACCTGCAACATCGCATGGGTGCGCACGATGCCGCCGGCAACCCGCACGCGGCTGAGCTCACGAATCTCAATCGGGACGCGGTCCATAAGCGAAAGGCCCAAAACATCGTACAGACGAGTCCTGGTCGCAATCTTCCATGCCTCAAAATCTGCAGGAGTCTTGCCCGTAAAAGCAGCCGAACGCCCCTCGCGCTTCAGCCGGGCACGCAGCGCAGGTTCGTCTTCGCAGTACGTCTCGATGTGCACGGTGCGACCGTTGGCAGACAGTTCAGCCGTCTCAACCGCATCACCGTCGCCGCCCTCGGGATCCCAGCCATCCCCACCGGCAAGCACCTGCTCGCGAGCGTACCCGGCGGCAGCCATCACATCGAGTTCATTCGCCCACGGCACCCAGCCGGTAGTATCACCCGCCGGCCCATGCAGAATCGCGCCAGCATACTGCACGCAGTTGTGTGCCGCCGGCTTATTCCAATCCCACCAGCCTTCGCGCTTGATATGTCGCCCCAGCCAGCAATCGATCAGCACAGTTTGCGCCCATTCGCGCCAAGGACGACCCAGGTAGACCGAATCCGGCGCCACGCCATCCGGAGCTGTAAACGAACAGCCGTGGAACACAAAGCCGTGCGACTCGCCTTCGGGCGTCGACGCCGCCGTCACGTAGCCGTTCACGTCCATATCGCGGTTGAGCGAGCGAATCTCGCACCCCTCAAAGTAGGCACGCGCGCCGCCAAAGATAAAGTCGACATCGCCCTCGATCCGGCAACGTCGAAAATACTGGCGCCCCACCCGGCGCGGCGCATACTGTTTGGGTCCTATAAACCCGCCCGGTTTGGCCTCATGCGGCGGCAGCGGACCCAAAAACAGCGTGTCTTGGTGTCCCTTAATGCAGCAGGCATCGACAACCAGACGGTCGCCATCAGCATACAGGGCAATCGCTTGACCGACCTCGCGCCCATCGCCCGCATCGTTTTCGATCGTGAGGTTCTCGAGCCGTACGTCGTCGGCATCGACCAAAACGGTATAGGTCCTAAACGTGCCGAGCGTGCCGTCGACGCCCGAGCCGTCCTCCGAAGGCATCTTGGCACCCAGGCTGCCCACGATACGCACGCTGTCGGCCGTCTCTCCCTCAATCGTCACATGCGAGCGATGAATCTCGACCCGCTCGCAATACTCGCCCGGATCGACGCGAATCATCACCGGTTGCTCGGCATCCGGATAGAGCTGATCGGCTGCCGCCAAGGCATCGGAAATCGTTGGATACGCTCCTGCCGCAGCCCTCGAAACGCGCAGCGTATAGATACTTTCGCTCATCGTCCATCACGCTCCCATGCAACGAACTGTTCAGGCCAGCCCTGAACCTGTGGCTGAATATGCTCGGCGCAGCCCTTAAATGCCGTTTGGGCCGTGGCGAGCGATGCCCCATGCTTTCCATGCGGAAAGACATGTAGGCTAAAGCCAATCCCGTGGTCGGCAAGAGCCTGCGCAAGAAGGAGGCTATTTTGAACTGGTACCGATGCATCCTCGGCGGTATCCCACAAGAACGTACGGGGGAAGCCATCGCCCACCATATTCTCGATCGACAAATTTTGAGCCAAAGCGCCATCGGCACCCGTTAGGTGTTCAAACGAACCACGATGAGCATAGGCCCCCGAGCTTACGACCGGATAGCCCAAGCAAAGTGCGTCAGGCCGAATCGACTCAGGAGATGCCGCAATCGACTCTGCAAGCCAGGGTTGGTCCCAAAGCGCCCCGAGCAAGCCAACTAGATGCCCACCGGCCGAAAAACCCATGACCGTAATCCGATCAGGATCGACACAGTACTCTGCCGCATGGCTTCGGACGGTATCGACCGCCCGCGCGAGTTCTTGCAATGCCAGCGGATAGACAGCCGGAGCAACCGAATAGTTCAGTACAAACGCTTGGTAGCCCATCGCCAACAAACGGAGCGCTACCGGCTCGCCTTCGCGCGGCGAAACGTGATCGTAGCCGCCTCCTGGCACGACCACAACTGCAGGCAGCGGTTTTAAAGCATAAGCATCTTCGGTCGGGGCAAAAACATAAGACGTAATCGTGGCAGACGAGCCATCGACCCCGACAGGAATCGTTTTATTGAGCATGTATTCCCTTTCACCATGATGCGTAGCGCAGCGCACACGGCCGTATCGCACAAGGGCTGCATTGCCGATTTATCCGACAATACAGCCCTGGTCATCAACCCGAGTTAGGAACGAACAACCTTGTCGACGTTCTGGAGCTGCAGCTCCTCGCCGTCCTGGCCCTCGATCACCACATTTTGCAGGTCGAGCACCTTGACGTTTTGCGCAATGATGCCCTGACGCACCATGGGCTCAACGCCGCAGGCCATGGCCGGAACAAAGGGCTCAGCATCGTCGGCAAAGGTCACGTGGACATCCTGGAACGTCAGGCGCGTTACTTTGCTCTCGGGCAGGCCCGTGATGTAAGCAGCAGCCGCGTGGCAGTTAGTAGCCTCGATATCACAAAACGTCGTGGCACCAAAGCCGGGTGTGCGGTCGTCGACAGGCAGCGCCTCGCGAGACTGCACGTAATCGGTCTTGCCATCCTTGTCACAGAAGTAGAAGGAGTTGACCACGAAGGGCGTGAGCACCTCGTCCATGCGAATGTGCTCAAAGGTAATGCCCTCGTTGACGGCGTCCTTGCCGCGCCCGCGGCGGGTCTTGACGCGCAGGCCGCGGTCGGTGCGCTCAAAGAGGCACTTGCTCACGGTAAGGTCCTTGATGCCGCCGGCAGCCTCTGAACCCAGGACCACGGCGCCGTGGCCATCGTGCATGTAGCAGTGCGAGATCAGCACGTCGTGCGTAGCGGGGCGAAGCTCGGGCTCAATGCCCAGCTTGCCGCTCTTGACGGCGATGCAGTCGTCGCCCACCGAGAACTGGCAGCCCAAGATGCGGACAAAGCCGCAGCTCTCGGGATCGAAGCCGTCGGTGTTGTGGGAGTTCTTGGGGCCCTCGATGGACAGGCAGAGCGCATCGACGTGCTCGCACAGGATGGGGTGGATGTTCCACGCCGGGCTGTTGCGGACGGTGAAGCCGGCCAAGCTCACGTTCTCACACTCGGATAGGAAGATCATGCGCGGGCGGGCGACCTCGCGGCCCTCCTCCGGGCGAAAGATGTTCTTAAAGTCCTTGTTCCACCAGTTGTCCTCGGCAAAATCAGTCTGACCGTCGATCGCGCCGCGACCATAGATGCACACATCGTGCACGCTCAGACCCGTAAAGGTAGAGCAGTAGGTCGAGAAGCCCTCGCCCTCCCAGCGGCCCAGGGGCAGCATATCGGTGCCGGCATACCCGGCGCCCTCGTTGCCCGTGACCGTGCCCGGAATGTAGGCAAGCGAGGCACGATCGTGGCGGGCCAGCAGCACCGCTCCCTCGGCGAGCTCGATGTTGATATTGCTCTTAAGGAAGAGCGACTTGATGCGGTAGCTGCCGGCGGGAATCAGCACGCGGCCACCCTTGGGGCAGGCCATGATGGCAGCCTGGATGTTGGTGGTGTCATCATGCTCGGCATCGCCCTTGGCGCCACAGTCGCGAACGTTGATGGTAAAGGGCTCAGCCGGCGTGGTGACACCTACGCTCAGCTCACGCTCGCCACAGACAAAACGGACCAGGTTGCGCTTGCCGGGGGTCAGGCCGTCGACATAGGTCTCGACCGTATTCGTGGTACCGGCGGGCTCGTCGTTGACAAAGATCTCCCACGTATCGGCGCAGGTAAAGTAACCGCCGTCGTCAAGCTCGATAACCGCCGCGCGCGCGTTGCGCCAGATAACGTTCGTCTCCATGGGTTTCTCCCTCAAAAAGATGCTCTAAAGGCAAATTGTACGCTGTTGAAAAAGGGCCGTGCCTGCCGGCGGAATTCCGGTGGCACGGCCCTGTGATTTGGACGATATGTCGGCCTTACTCGGCGGGAGTTACGCTACCGTCCTGGAAGCCAACGTTGTTGTGGGCAAAGCAGTCCTCGTACTTAAAGCCGGAGAGCTCCTCGCAAAGCGCCTTGACCTCGGGCTTGACGTCGGCCATCTTGCCACCCTCCTTGACTCGGTGAATCTCGTCGCAAAGGACGTCGCACTGCTCCTTGTCGATCTTGATGCCGCGGGCAAGGACGGCCGCAAGCAGGAAGAAGCCGGCACAGCCGATGATCATGTAGCCGCAGATATACAGAGGCACGGTAGCGGGCTGGGTCACGGCGTCGCTATTGCCGGCGGTCTGAATGAAGCCGGAGGCAGCAAGGACGATAGCCCATACGTTGACGGCAATAGCCTGGGCGATCTGCTGGCAGAGCTGCTGCGCGGAGCTGTAGATGCCCTCGCGACGACGCAGGGTGATGAGCTCATCGACGTCGGGGATGTAGTTGAGCAGAACATCGGGCAGGTACTGGAAGCCGACGTAGAAGAACTTCCAGATAGCGAAGATGATGGGGTAGGCGATCATGGCGATGGCGACCGTGGAGGTGCCATTGATCTGACCAAAGGCGAAGTAGTTGTAGGCGATGATGCACGCAGCGAAACCGACATTTGCGAGGTACCAAGACTTGTGGAAGCCCTTCTTGGCCATGAGGGCGACCCAGATGGCGGTGCAGACGATAGCGACGACCTTGCCGGGCATCTCCATCACGGACTCGTAGGACTTAGGAATCTGCAGGCAGTAGACGATGAAGAAGGACAGGCAGGCAGACCAGCAGGCAGCAGCGAGCTTCGTGGAGACCTGTGCGTACAGGACCTTGCGGAAGGACTTGTTGCGGAAGGTGGAGATAACGTCGATGAAGAACTTCTTGATACCCTCGCCGACGCTCTCGATCTTCTCCTGAGCGACCTCCTCGGGGGTGTGCTCCCACGTGGACAGGTACACACAAAGCAGCGAGATTGCCATGACCGAAGCGTTGACCGTAGCAATGATGAAGTAGCTGAACGGGTTGGTCTCGCCGAAGGTGCCAAAGCCGAAGCCCACAAGTGCAGCCATCAGGAAGCCGGCGGCGTTACCAAAGAGATGCTTGTAGCCGGTGAGGTACGTACGCTCCTTAAAGTCGTCGGTCATCTCGATGGTAAGCGGCGACAGGTTGGCGGTGCAGAACGTGTACGCGACGTTGTAGATCAGGTACAGCACAAAGTAGTACGGGAAGCCAAACGGCGTAGCCACGAAGATGAGCGGCTCGGCGATCATCATCGGGATGGCCAGCAAGATCCAGAAACGACGACGACCAAAGATGCGGCCAATCTTGGTGGCATAGAAGTTATCGGCCACAAAGCCCATCAGCGGGCAAAGAATGGCGTTGACATAGATGGCAAACGAGCTGATCAGTGCAGCCTCGCCTGCGGACAGGCCACACTCCGTGGACAGGAACAGCACCATGTAACTGTGCGTAAAGGTCAGGGCACCGGAATTGAGCATGCCGCCCATACCAAAGCCCAAGCGCGTCCAGAATGTGATCTTGCGCTTTTTTCCGATCTTATTAGTCATCGAGCTCCCTCTCTTTTCTCGATTGTCTTGTAACAAGACAGTTGAGTCCACACTGACATCTGTCTGCCCAGCGTTCAGGGTGAACGTTTAGCTAGATTATGCGCGATTCCTTACGAGAGGTGAACGTTCACTTGCATATTATCCCCGAACGGTCGATTTTTACCGCCGAACGGACACAATTGAGGCTCTAAGACCTATTGTCTGCTGGTAAAGGTGCCATGCTGGACACCCATGCTGTCTCTTATACACATCTGACGCTGCCGACGACGGAGAGAGTGTAGAT
>URBB01000057.1 GCA_900545835.1 uncultured Collinsella sp.
GCGCCCTTGAAGTTGAACGTCAGATTGTCCAAATGCGGCCCGCGCAGCGTCGAGCCGTTACGCGGTTCTTAGAACCGCGTAACTCTTAATACATCTTTGCGCCGGCGGGGATGGAGGCGTCGAGCTGGATCAGGTTGAGGCGCTCCTCACCATCCTCCTCGTGGATGGCACTGATGAGCATGCCGCAGCTGGGGATGCCCATCATCTTGCGCGGAGGCAGGTTGGTGATGGCGAGCAAGGTCTTGCCGACCAGGTCCTCGGGCTCGTAATAAGCGTGAATACCGGAGAGGATGGTGCGGTCGGTACCGGTACCGTCGTCGAGCGTAAAGTTCAGCAGCTTCTTGGACTTCTTGACGGCCTCGCATGCCTTGACCTTCACAGCGCGGAAGTCGCTCTTGGAGAAGGTATCGAAGTCGACGAACTCCTCGAACAGCGGCTCAACGGCGATCTTGGAGTAATCGAGCGTGGGCTTAAGCGACTTAACGAACGGGCTCGCGGCGTTGCCGGCCTCGGCAGCCTTGGCGGCAGCGGCACCGGACTGGAAACCCTTCTCGGGCTTCATGTGCGGGAACAGCAGCACGTCGCGGATAGAAGCCTGGTTGGTAAGCAGCATGACCACGCGGTCGATACCAATGCCAATGCCGCCCGCGGGAGGCATACCGTACTCGAGGGCGCGCACGTAGTCCTCGTCATACTCCATGGCCTCATCGTCGCCGCCGGCCTTCTCGGCCATCTGGGCAGCAAAGCGCTCAGCCTGGTCAACCGGGTCGTTGAGCTCGGAGAATGCGTTGGCGTACTCGTGGCCGGCGATGACCAGCTCAAAGCGGTGGGTCAGGCGCGGGTCGTCCTCAAAGCGCTTGGCAAGCGGGCTGACCTCGATGGGGTAATCGCACACGAAGGTCGGGTTGACGATGGTGTCCTCGCCCAGCTCATCGTAAATCTCGGCGATGATCTTGCCAGCAGTCCACTCGGGCTTGATCTCCAGGCCCTTCTCGCGCGCGGCGGCAGCAAGCTCCTCGACCGGCGTGTCGATGGTGACCTGCTTGCCGAGCACGTCGGAGACGATGTCGGTCATGGGACGGCTGGCCCACTCACCAGAAAGGTCGATGGTCTGGCCCTGGTACTCGATGACCTCGGGGTTGCCGATGGCCTTGTTAGCCGCCTTAATGACGCCCTGGGCGAGCGCCTTCATGCCCTCGAGGTCGGAGAAGGCACGGTAGGCCTCCATCGTGGTGAACTCGGGGTTGTGGGTAAGGTCCATGCCCTCGTTACGGAAGATGCGGCCGATCTCGAACACGCGCTCAAAACCACCGACGATGCAGCGTTTGAGGTGCAGCTCGGTGGCAATACGCAGGTAGCACTCCTGATCGAGCGCGTTGAAGTGGGTAATGAACGGCTTGGCCGTGGCACCACCCTGGATGGTCTGCAGGATGGGGGTCTCGACCTCCATGTAGCCGTCGGACTCCATAAAGCGACGGAAGGTGGAGAGAATCTGCGAACGCTTACGGAAGGTCTCGCGAACGTCGTCGTTGGCGATCAGGTCGACATAGCGCTGGCGATAGCGGGTCTCCTTATCGGAAAGACCGTGGAACTTCTCGGGCAGCGGACGAACGGCCTTGGAAAGCAGGGTCGCGCTCTTAGGGGCAACGGAAAGCTGGCCGCGCTGGGTACGCACGACCACGCCGGTCACGCCCAGGATGTCGCCCAGGTCGAGGGCCTTGAGCGTATTCCAGGCAGCCTCGTCCATGTCGTTGATGCGGCAGAACAGCTGAATCTCGGCAGTCGCATCGCGCACGACGATGAACATAATCTTGCCCTGACCGCGCTTGGCGACCACGCGGCCGGCGATCTTCACGACGTCCTCGGTGTCCTCGCCATCGGCAAGCTCGGCGTACTTAGCCTCGATATCGGCGACGTAGTCCTCAAGCTCAGAGTGCTCGGGATAGGGGTTCTGGCCCGCCTCGAACAGGGCGGCGCGCTTGGCCAGGCGGGTGGCGCGCTCGTCGTTGAGCGTCGATGCCTGATCGGCGACGTTCTGGTTCTCTGCCATAAGTTAGCTCCTCAAACTAAAACGCTCCCCAGGATTCGGTCCCAGGGAGCGAAAACATACCTTTACGCGGGACCGTGGTCTAGCGTGCGATCTTGGCGATGGTGTAGACGCGAGTCTTGCCGGAAGGCGTAACGACCTCGACGGAGTCGCCCTCGCCGTGACCAATGATGGCGTGACCGACCGGAGACTCGTTGGAAATCTTGTGCTCGAGCGAGTTGGTCTCGGTGGTACCGACGAGCGTGACTTCCATGACCTCGCCGTTGGGATCAATCAGCGAAACGGTGGAACCGATGGAGACGGTCAGATCGCCCGTGGTGGCAGCAACCTGAGCGTTGGCAAGAATGGCCTGGATCTCGGCGATACGAGCAGCATTCTGGGCCTGCTTGTCCTTGGCGGCATCGTACTCGGAGTTCTCCGAAAGGTCGCCGAACGCGCGGGCTTCCTTGATGTCCTCGACGATCTCCTTGGCGTAATCGCCCTCACGCCAGGCGAGCTCCTCGACGAGCTTCTGGCGGCCCTCAGCGGTCAGTACGATCTGGCTTGCGTCCATACGGATATCTCCCCAACTCTGATCAAACAATCAACTGTCAACAAAACGAAAAAGACCGGCTAGCCTGCGGGCAAGCCGGTCAGGTGCTCACCCCAAAGGGATGGGACTACTCTGCGTCCGCGTCGCTGTCCTCTGCCTGCTTCTTCTTGGCAGCAGCGAGCTTGGCCTCGAGCTCAGCGATCTCCTTGTCCTCCTCGGACTGCTCGACCACGACCTCCTCGGCCTGCTTGGTCTCGGCCTTATCGTCGCCCTCCATACCCTCACGGATATTCTTGACGGTAGAGCCGAGGGACTTGCCGAGCTTCGGCAGGTTCTTGGGCCCGAAGATAATCAGGACAACGACGAGAATAATGATGAGCTCAGGAGCCCTCAGTCCAAACATGTAGACCTCCACAATACAGCGAGACAAGCTCGAATGAGTATACCGCGGGTATCGCGGTATCACAACACTAGCTAAAAAAAGGGACCGCAAGAAGCGGTCCCTCCTCATGCTCTGGTCGGGTTGACTGGATTTGAACCAGCGACCCCTGCGTCCCGAACGCAGTGCTCTACCAAACTGAGCCACAACCCGTTAGCTCGACTATAGTAACAAAGATTTTCGCCGCGTGCTAGAGAAATTTTTATTTCTTTGGCGCGTCGATTTGAACCGTGTTGGGAATAAGCTCAGTCGCGCAGGCCCACCAGCCATTTTGCTGGGCAGCATCGGCAAGCCTTTCGACCGTGGCAGCGGTGTCGCAAATGGCAAACGAGCAGGCACCCGATCCGCACACATCTACAGCAACGGTTCCGTCCTGTTTACACAGCCAGTCGAGGACCGTTTGAATCTGCGACTCCATCTGTGCGGAAATGACACCCAGGTTGTTATGGATGAGTGCATATGCCGTCTCGGCATCACCAGCACGCAAGGCAGAAGCTATCGCGCCGGGCTTGTCCGCAGGCACCGGGGCCTCGTCAAAACGTCGATAGGCTTCAATTGTCGAAACGCTTGCCTCGCGCGGCTTGACCAGCACGACGGGCGTCGCGGGCAGCGCGGGGTACTCAGTTGCCAGCACGTCTCCCCCACCTACGTAGAACGCAGGACTCGCGTGCAAAAAGAACGGGACGTCAGCACCAATGCCCCGCGCAATATCGTCGAGCGCTGGGTCGGTGCGATCAATGCCCCAGAGCTCTGCCAAGGCGACAATGACCGCGGCCGCATCCGTCGAGGGGCCGCCCAAGCCGGCGCACAATGGAATGCGCTTCTCAATCGTCACGCAGATGTTTGCCTCGCGACCATAATGCTCGGCCATAGCAACCGCAGCCCGATACGCCGTATTCTTTTGCATGGGAAAATCTGATGCTGGAACCGTCTGGACGGTCAGCGCCTGCGACGGCGTGACCGTCACGGTATCGGAAAGACCGACGGCCGCCATCAGGGAATCGACCTTATGGTAGCCGCGGTCATCGCGCTCGGTATGAACCCCCAGGTAGAGGTTAATCTTTGCCGGCGCGGAAAGAGTCAGGGACCGATCGGTCACCGCTAGTGCTCCTCGAGCTGATTGCCGAGCGGGGTAAAGATATGCTCGCCGCTCTCGGGGTCAAACAGTTCGACCTGACCGGTGAGGACATCGATATACTGGTAGGACTGACGCGACTTGCGGCCGCGACGCTCGTCAACCTCGACGATAAAGACGGCGGGGTGGACGCTCTTGATGGTGCCCATGCGCTCGACGACGCGGGTGCGGCCCATGTTAGCCTTAACCTTGACGCGATCGCCCACCATATCGGTCAGCTTCTCGTGGATGTCGTCGACGTGATTGACTTCCATCTCTTCCATGAACAGGGCCTCCAGAAGGTGCAATTCAAAAAGGGGATAATACCCCTAAGATAGACAAAACTCTAATACTATAGCACCCTGCTGCCGCCATACGCAAGTAGCTAAAAAAGCCCCATCCCAAATTGGCTACTTACAGATTGTCGGTATCGAGGACGATGGTGAACGGACCGTCGTTGACCAGGTCGACCTTCATATCGGCGCCAAAGATGCCGTGCGCCACATGCTCGACGTCCTCGCGCACAAGCGTCAGGAAGTACTCGTAGAGCTCGTTGGCGACATCGGGGGCGCCGGCATCCGTAAACGATGGGCGGCGGCCGTGACGGCAATCGGCGAACAGCGTGAACTGCGACACCACGAGCACTTCGCCGTCGACATCGGCAAGCGCCAGATTGGTCTTGCCGTTCTCGTCCTCGTTAATGCGCAAGCCGCGGAGCTTGCCCCACAGCTTATCAGCCTCGGCGCGCGTGTCGCCGTGGCCCACGCCCAACAGCACCAGATAGCCGCGCCCAATTTTGCCCACGCACTCGCCGTCGACTGTCACGCCGGCATTGAGTACGCGCTGCACCACCGCACGCACGGCTTACTCCTCGCCCGTCAGTTTGGCGGATAGGTGCTCGAGCGCATGGAATCGATGGCTGATGGCGTTCTTCTCGTCCGCCGTGAGCTCGGCCATAGTCTTGCCCGGCGTATCGACCGGCAGGAACAGCGGGTCGTAGCCAAAGCCGTGATCGCCGCGGCCCTCGTGCGCGATAACGCCCTCGCAGGCGCCCTCGCCATAGGTGACCAGGCCGTTCGTATCGATGAGCGCGACGACGCTCATAAAGCGCGCAGTGCGGTCCTCGTCGGCCACGCCCTCCAGATTCACGAGCAGCTTGGCGTTGTTGGCGACATCGTCGCCGTGAACGCCCGCATAGCGCGCGCTATACACACCGGGCTCACCGTCCAGCGCGTCGACGACCAAGCCCGAATCGTCGGCAATGGCCATAAGGCCCGTCTCCTCAACCGCGGCTTGGGCCTTGATGATGGCGTTCTCCAAAAACGTCGTGCCGTTTTCCTCGGGATCCTCAAAATCACCCAGCTGGCCGAGCGCCACAAAGCGCACCTCGGGCATGACCTTGCCCAAAATGGCCTCGATCTCGGTGAGCTTATGGGCGTTGCCCGTTGCCACGACGATGGTCGCCGCCGGGTCGAGGGTGTCGATGTCAATCTTCTCAAGTGCCATGACTGGCCTCCTTGTCTCTATAGCAAGCCGCGTGAGGGGCGTTTGGGCACTTGACCTCTCCCCTCTCAGGCGATCGGACCTTTCAACGCAGCATTTCAGCAGATAAAACCTACCAAAATAAACCTGTCCCTTTTGGCAGGTTAGGCGATGGCTTGGCGCTGAAGCTCGATGAGCTCGGCGATACCCTTGTCGCCCAGGTCGAGCAGGGCGTTGAGGCGTTTGCGGTCGAAGGGCGCCTGCTCGCCGGTACCCTGAAGCTCGATCATCTCACCGGTATCGGTGGCGACGAGGTTCATGTCGACCTCGGCGTGGCTGTCCTCGGAATAATCGAGGTCAAGCAGCGTATTGCCGTCGACAACGCCCATGGAGATGGCAGCCACCTGGCCGATAAGCGGGATGCGCTCGATCTTGCCCGCCTCGACCCACATGGCGAGGGCGTCGTGCAGCGCCACCCAGGCGCCGGTGATGCTCGCTGTACGCGTGCCGCCATCGGCCTGAATTACATCGCAGTCGACGGTGACGGTGTACTCGCCGAGCGCCTTCATGTTGACGACGGTACGCAGGCTGCGGCCAATGAGGCGCTCGATCTCCATGGAGCGACCCTTGCGGTTGGCGTGCTCGCGCTTGCAGCGCTTACCGGTCGACGCCGGCAGCATGGCGTATTCCGCGGTCACCCAGCCGGCCTTAGCTCCCTTTCGCCAGCCCGGCACGCCCTCCTCGATAGTGGCGGCGCACAGCACGCGCGTGTCACCGAACTCGGCCAGACACGAGCCGTGAGCGTGCTTCATGACGCCACGGGTGAGCTTAACGGGGCGCAACTCGTTGGCGGCGCGACCGTTGGCGCGGTTGACCTGCATGTACTCCATAGAAATTTCCTTTCGGCAAAAGATGTGGCGAAGGCTCTGGCAGCTGCCTTACATCTATTTCAGCTCATCGATATCGATATGTTCGATGCTCTTGAGCGGCTGACCAAAGATAAAGCTGCCCGCCACCGCAAACTCGGCAATGTTATCGGCCGTCGTGGCAAAACGATGCTGCGGCTCGGCGGCGTCGCCCGCCAGCTGCTCGCGGCGTGTGAGGATATCGGTCAGCTCGCGTGTAGTCTCCTCGGCGGAACTTACGACGCGCACCCCAGGCCCCAGCGCATGGCGGATAGGTCCCACCAACAGCGGGAAATGCGTACAGCCGAGCACCACGGTATCGATACCGTGGTCGCGTAGCGGCTCAACCGTGGCACCCACCAGCGCACGCACAGCAGGCGTATCGAAGATGTCCTCGTTCTCAAGCCACTGTTCCTGCAGATGTGCACCCGAGGCGAGTTCGTGTTCGACAACCTCGACAAAGCTCGAGGCAGGACAGCCGTATACATCGACACCGGCATCCAGGTCCTGAATGGCGCGCGTGTAGGCGCCCGAGCGAATGGTGAGGTTGGTAGCGAGCACGCCCACGCGACGCGTACGCGTGCTGTTGATTGCTGCACGGGCACCCGGCGCGATCACGCCGATCACGGGAACGTCGAGCACCTGCTGGGCCAGACGCAAGGCCGCAGCGGTCGCCGTGTTGCAGGCGATGACCATAATCTTGACGTCGTGCTTCGAAAGCCAACGGCCCGCCTGCAACGCAAACGAGCGCACCTCATCCTCGGTACGGGTGCCGTAGGGGCAGCGCTTGGTGTCGCCAAAGTAGTAGACGGACTCGTGCGGCAACGCCGTCGCAATCGCGCGCGCAACCGTCAGACCGCCCAAACCAGAATCGAACACGCCAATCGGGCGCGTGTCGCCTGCCGGATTCTCGATATCGGACATTACCTCACCAGTCTCTCTCGAAAAGACATGTCCAAGTGCGGCGGCGCCGCGCTACGAACGCGCCGCGACCAGCAGCTCTGCCGTCGCCGCCCAACCGTCGACAATTTTGCCGCGCGTAACGAAAGCGTTCTCGCAAGCAGCCAGGAACTCGGGCGCGCCGGCGCTCGTCAGGCCATTCTCGACCAGGCAGAACGTGCCCACGTGATCGGCCATGTAGAAGTCGGACTCGGAGTCGCCGAGCGCCAACGTCTCCTCGCGCTCGATCCCCAGGTGCTCGCAGAAGCGCGCAATGGCGACGCCTTTGTTGAGGCCCGCGGGGTTGATGTTGAATGCGCGACCGTCCTCGACGCGATCGAGCTCGAGCGTCGTCGGCTTGGACAGGTGAGTCAGATGGCCGTTGCAAGCCCAGATCAGACCGCAGCCGGCCTCGTCCAGAATGGCCTGAACCTCATCGTCGGGCACATCGCCGCGCATGCCGACGGTGACCTCACGGTATTTGTAGCCGGTCGACATGTCGTTGTGATACTCGATCTTGTGCGGCCAGCGGGCGAGGATCTTCTCGCACACGCCGGTCTGCTCGATCACCTGGTGCGGCGTGAGGCCGCAAGAGGAGTCGTAGGGCATGTCGCCGGTCAGATACTCCCAATCGTTGGCTTTGAGGTCGTACATGACCAGGCCGCCCATCTCGCCGATGTAGGAGTTGAGGCCGAGCACGCGCGCATCCTCGTGGATCATGGTACGGTTGCGGCCCGAGGTGGGAACCACCTGAATACCAGCGCGAGCGAGCGCCACGACGGCCTCGACGAGTTTGGTCGAGGGGTTGCCGTCGTTGTCGCGCAGCACGCACGAGCCGGGTGCGAGCATCGTGGCATCCAGGTCGGTAAAGACGTACTTGACCTTGGCCAAGCGCTCGCGCATCTCGCCCGAAAGCTCAGCGACGGTCGGCAGGGTATTGTGGGACATGGTTACTCCGTTTACGTAGAAGGGTTTGGACTTGGACGGCATGTTTTGATTGAGGGAACACGCTTATGGCGACAGCGCACTCAGGGCGCCGCCGCCATCATGGTTCATTAGTCAAACTGGGTAACATCGATCAGGCGATTGGCCAGCGAAAGGTCGCTCTCGATGGGCACGAACTCGTCGCCCACGTGCATGAGCTCCTCGTCACCCTTTGCCAGCAGCAAGACAATGGTGGGAGCATCGGGGTTGACGTACTCCTCGCGCGCCGCCTTGAACGCCGCATGCACAGCGGCTTCGCGGTCGAGGATGATCTTGTTCGGCGTATCGTCGGGAACATGCTCGGCAAGCTCGCGACAGACCTTCATCGGGTCCTCGTGAGCTGGATCCTCGTTGGCAAAGATCATCAGGTCGGAATACGGTGCGGCCTCGCGCGGAAGCTGCTCGCGGCGCTCCTGCGCCTTGCCGCCGGCAGCGCCAAACAGCGCAATGACGGGGCTAGCGGGAAACGCGCGCTTGACCGACGAGAAAAGCGAGCGGAACGAAAGCTGGTTGTGCGCATAGTCGACGACGCAGATCACGCGACCGTCCTTCGACTCCACGACCTCCATACGGCCCGGCACACGCAGTTTGGAGAGGCCCTTCTTGATGGCATCGATACCGATGCCGATCTCGCGCGCAGCGGCGATAGCGACCAGCGCGTTCTCCACGTTAAAGTCGCCCGCGATACCCAGCAGGACCTTCTCCCCCGCCTCGGACTCGTCGGCACACAAGCCATGCAAGTTGAACTCGATGCTAAAGCCGACCATGCGTACGTCGCTCGCCCACAGGCTTGCCTCGGGATGCTCGACGCCAACGGTCACCAAGCGCTCGGCCGTCGACGCTGCCTCTAGCACACGGTCAACCTCTTCGGTGCCTAGATTCACCACGGCGGTCTTTGCCTGGTCAAAGATCCTGAGTTTGCTCTCAAAATAATCCTCAAACGTGGGGTGTTCGATCGGCGAGATGTGGTCGCGGCCGATGTTGAGGAAGCACGCCACGTCAAACGGCAGATTCTCGACGCGTTGGTACTTGAGCGCCTGGCTCGAAACCTCCATGACCATGGACTGGCGACCGGACGTGCGGCAGTTGGCGATATGGCGCCAGACCTCGGGGGCCTCGGGCGTAGTATTGGTGCTCTCGTAGCACTCGATGCCATCGTCGGTACTCACCGAGCCGATCATGCCGCAGGACTCGCCCGCCGCTTTGATAATCGACTGGAGCATAAAAGCGGCCGTGGTCTTTCCCTTGGTACCGGTGATACCCACGATCTTGACGTCGTGGTCGGGACGGTCGTAGACCTCCGGCGGCAACAGGGCCATGGCCGTGCGAACGCTATCAACAACCAGCATCGCAGCACCGCTCTCCTGCGCCAGCGGCTCCAGAGACTCGACCAGTGACTCCTCGCACACAAATGCGACGGCGCCCGCATCGAGCGCCATGCTCAAAAACGCGGGCTTAAAGGCAGCACCTTTGCAAAAGAATACGTCACCTGCCGAGACCACGCGCGAATCAAACGAGCAGCCGGTCACGGCACGCTCGTCAACCTGCTCTGATGCGCGCAGCTCGCCGCACACATCGAGAAGCTTGGCAAGCGTATCGACCGTGGTCACGGTCGCGGAATCCGAATGGTGCATCTTTCACCTTTCTCAGCCATTTGGCAGGGACGGTTTTATAGTAACTGAAACGCGCCCACGCAAAAACGGCTCCCGGAGGAGCCGTTACGCGCAGGCGTTCGTAAGCCGAGGCTAGGCAGCCTGAACAGCGGGCTGGTCCTCGTCGATAAAAAAGCGCTTGTACCACACCAAGAACACGAGCGGCGTATAGATCTTGCGCTGGAAATCGCCCTTGCCCGCAAAGTGCAGATCGAGCAGGTGCATGAGCTCGTCGGTATCGAAGAACTCGCTTGCCCACGGCGCGGTGAAGTACTCCTTGACATAGTCGTACCACTTTTGCTCGCGCAGCCAGTAGACAATCGGCACCGGGAAGCCCACCTTGGGACGAGTGGCCCACTCATCGGGCAGCGACTTGTTGGCAGCGTGGCGGAGTACCTGTTTGTTGCCGTTCTCGTTGATGCGGTAGCGGTCGGGAATGTGCTCGGCGAATTCCATGACTTTGCGGTCCAGGAAGGGTACGCGCAGCTCCAGCGAGTGCGCCATGCACATCTTGTCGGCCTTGAGCAGAATGTCGCCCGGGAGCCACATGTTCATGTCCAGGTACTGCTTCTTGACCAGCTCGGGCTGACCCTTCACGCGTGCGTAGATGGGTGCAGCGAGCTCGAAGGCGCCGTCGCCGGTGTTGTACTCGGGCTTGAGCACGCCGTCGACCTCGCGTTCCGGCCATACCAGAGCCTGTCCCAGGAACGACTTCTCGGGGATCTCGGCACCCTTGACCAGGAAGTTATGTCCCTTGAAGTACGGCATATGCAGCGCCAGGTTACCGAGCGCGCGACGGATGGGCAGCGGCACCATCTTTTTGTACTTGCGCACCGGGACCGTATCCTCGTAGTAGGCGTAGCCGCCAAAGAGCTCGTCGGCGCCTTCGCCCGAAAGCACGACGGTGACGTCCTTGCGGGCCATCTCGGCCAAGAACCACAGCGGCACGGAAGACAGGTTGGACTGCGGCTCGTCCATGTGATACTGGATGTCCTCGAGAGCACCGAAAAACTCGTCGGCGGTAATCATCTTGCGAACGTTCTCGACGCCGAGCTTATCGGAAAGCTCCTTGGCGTAGTTGGTCTCGTTGAAGTTCTTGTAGTCAAAGCCCACCGAGAAGGTCTTGTCGGGCATGAGGCAAGCGGCGATGTAGCTGGAGTCGACGCCACCGGAGAGGAACGACGCGACCTTGACGTCGGCGATGCGATGGGCCTCGACGCTCTCGTGCACGACCTCGTCCAGCTCGTCGACATACTCTTCGAACGGCTTCTCGACGGCAGAGTAATCGCAATCCCAGTAGCGCTCGATGTTCATCTTGCCGGTCGGGATATCGACGGTAAAGTAGTGCGCCGGCGGCAGCTTGTAGACGCCCTCGAAGAAGGTCTCCTCGGTTGCCGAATACTGCAGCGTCATGTACGGACGCAGAGCCTTTTTGTTGACCGCCTTGTGGAAGTGCGGGTAGTCTAGGAAGCTCTTGATCTCGGAGCCAAAGAGCACGCCCGGAGCGCCGTCGCCCGCATCGGCCATGGGATAGTAGTAAAGCGGCTTGATGCCAAAGATGTCGCGGGCGCCAAAAAGCTTGTTCTTCTTTTTGTCCCAGATGACGAAGGCGTACATACCGCGCAGGCGATCGAGGACGGCCTCGCCCCACTCCTCGTAGCCGTGCAGGAGACTCTCGGTGTCGGCGCCGCAGTGGAACTTGTAGCCCTTGGCCTCGAGCTCGGAACGGAGTTCTTGGAAGTTGTAGATCTCACCGTTGAAGACAATGACGACGCTACCGTCCTCGTTGGCCATAGGTTGGGCGCCAGCCTCGGTCAGGTCGAGGATCGACAGGCGGCGGAAGCCGAGGGCAACGCGGCCGTCGATAAACTGACCGCCCATGTCGGGACCGCGATGGACGATGCGGTCCATCATCTTGGTGAGCACCTCGGATTGGTTATCCGTCCCACCGACAAAACCGACAAAACCGCACATATACTATCCCCTCTGCTGTTACTGGGCATCAAATCGAATCAGTAGCTTTTGAGTATACCCGAGGGCGTAAAGAGGGGCGGAATGTTCAGGCAATCTCAACTGAATCAGCTCCGCTGTGACACGCGGGTTGATTTCCGATCTCAGCCGAACACATTGAGCTGATGGCTCGCTCCCGCAGTTAACCGAACGCCCCCGCGGCCCCTCTCGGGCCCCGGGGGCGCCATTTTCCCAGTTGAAGGAATGGTGGAGATGTGTTTCGATGGGTCCGGTGGCCATGCCCCGCCCGCCGCCCGGCACCTCTTCCCAGACTCAGCCGGACGGTCGGTCCGTCTATTCCGTTTTTCTCCTAGGCTAGGCCAGCGGGGCATCGCCCCTCTCTGCGCGCGCCCTCTCGATGAGCCCCGGCGTCAGGTCGAGTTCCCCGATGGGCACGTCCCCCACGCCGTAGGCGTCCAGCAGCGCCGCCGCGTCCTCCCCGAGCATCGCCCTGAAGGCGCGCGCGGGCGTCGCGAAGCCGAGCGCGCCGC
>URBB01000058.1 GCA_900545835.1 uncultured Collinsella sp.
CGGCAGCGTCAGATGTGTATAAGAGACAGCATTAAGTGCTCTCCGGCTCGTGCGGAACTCGCGATCGACCAAAGCCCCCGTCGCGCCCTCTTCCTTGTGGCGTTACGGCATGCAGCTCGCGAACATCGCTCTGCTCGTTCGCTTTTTGGTCTGGAGAGCCGGGTGGGCTGATAAATAGATATGGCAAGGGACTCCTCCGTTGAAGAACGGGGGAGCCCCTTGTTGCGTTTTGGGTTGTTTCTGCGGCTTACAGATGGCTGATGATCAGCTCCATGGTGCCCTCGAGTTCAATCTTGTTCACGGTGGACGGCGCCAGTAGGTGACTGCCCTTGTGGACGGAGTCGCCGCAGACGGTGCCTTTGCCGTCGATGACCGAGAGGCACATGAAGGGCCAGCGCTGCTCCAGGGTCTTGCTGCCGTCCACGCGAACGCGGTCGACGGTGTAGCAGGGGTTGGACTCGAGCTCGGTCACGCCATTGACTTCGGGTGCGGTCACGGTGCCGTCGGTCGGGGCCTGCGCGTTAAAGTTGATACAGTCCAGGCTCTGCTCAATGTGCAGCGGGCGCAGTTTGCCGTCGGTGCCCGGGCGGTCGTAGTCGTACAGGCGATACGTCACGTCGCTCGACTGCTGCGTCTCCAGAATCAGCGTGCCGGTCTTGATGGCGTGAACGGTGCCGGAGTCGATTTGGAAAAAGTCGCCCTTGTGGATCGGCAGCACGTTGAGCATGTCGTCCCAGCGACCCTCTTCGATCATCTGCGCGGCCTCGGCACGGTCATGTGCGCGCTGGCCGACGATGATCGTGGCGCCGGGCTCGCAATCCAGCACGTACCAGCACTCGGTCTTGCCCAGGCTACCGTTCTCATGCTCGGCGGCGTACTCGTCGTTGGGGTGGATCTGGATCGACAGGTCGTCCTTGGCGTCCAGAATCTTAATGAGCAGCGGGAACTCCTTGCCCTCGCAGTTGCCAAAGAGCTCGCGATGCTCGGCCCACAGCCACGACAGCGTGTGGCCGGCGTACGGACCCTCGGCAATCTGGCAATCGCCGTTGGGGTGCGCCGAGATGGCCCAGCACTCACCGATGGGACCCTCGGGAATGTCATAGCCAAAGACGGTCTCCAGCTGGCGGCCGCCCCAAATCTTCTCGTGGAAGATCGGCGTGAGTTTAATCAAATCGGACATGTGCATACCCCCATCGGGTTGTGCAGGCACCTCGCGAAAAACGGCTCAAAGCGAGCGCCTGCCGGATTACAAACTTAAGCCAACGTTACGTTGTGCAGCTCAAAGCGGTCGCCCACGTTGCGCGAAATCGAGTACTCAAACGCGGCGCCGCTGTCCAAAAAGCCAATCTGGTTGAGCTCGAGCAGGGGAGAGCCGGGCTTGGTGTTCAGGCGCTTGGCCTCTTCCTCGGTTGCCGCCACGGCACGAATGGTGCGGTGGAAGCTCGAGATCTTAAGCCCGCATTGCTCGCGGATATAGCTGTAGACCGACGCGTACAGGTCCTTTTTCTTCAGGCCCGGGATCAGCTCGAGCGGCATATAGGTGTACTCGATAACGATGGGCAGGCCATCGACCTCGCGTACGCGCACGATGTGATAGGCAAAGTCGTCTTCGGCCATTCCCAGCTGGGAGGCAACCTCTGCCGGCGGATTGACGATCGAGAAATCGTAGACCACCGAGGCAACCTTCTCACCGCGATGCTCGTAGGTAAAGCCCTGCGCGCGGTCGTTTCTGCCTTGGAAAAACGCTTTGCCGGGAAGCCCCGCGGTGTCCTTGACGTAGGTGCCCGATCCGCGACGGCTCGTGACCAAGCCTTCCTCGGTAATTTGCTCAATTGCTCGTTTGACGGTGATCTTGGAAACGCCATACAGCTCGCAGAACTCAACGACAGTGGGTAGCTTGTCGCCGGGCTTAAGGGCGCCATCCTCGATACTGCGACGAATATCCGCAGCTATTGACTCATATTTGGGAATCATGGAACCCCCTTTCTAACATGAATGCCTGTAAAAGAAAGTATACCTACTATAAAAGCATCTATATGGCTTTAATCAAAGAAGTTCGAGAAAGAAAAACAAAAAAGACGCTTTACATAAAAAATTAGAGCGCTATAGTTATAGATAACAAGCGAGATGCATGAGCATCGCCTGTACCGCTTGGAGACGGATTTGTTTTGGTGGGTCGGATATCCGGATAACCGGTGCGCGCCCGCGCCGGATTACCCGCCAAAGCAAACCCGCCTCCAATCGGAGGCTCAAAGACACGAAAGCGAGGACTTCGATGGCACAGTATCAGCTGCCCAGCGACTTTTTCTTTGGCGCGGCCATGTCCGGTCCGCAGACCGAGGGCCAGTGGAACCAGGGCGGCAAGCTCGAGAACCTGTGGGACACCTGGTCCATGCAGGATCTGGGCTCGTTCTATAACCGCGTGGGTTCCTATGCCGGTAACGACTTTATGGCCAAGTACAAGGACGACCTTCGCATCATGAAGGACCTGGGCCTGGATACCTATCGCACCTCCATCCAGTGGAGCCGCCTGCTCGATGCCGACGGCAACCTCAACGAGGAGGGTGCTGCGTGGTACCACGAGCTGTTCCGCGCTTCCCGCGAGGCAGGCCTGGAGCCGTTCGTCAACCTTTACCACTTCGATATGCCCACCTATCTCTTTGACCGTGGCGGTTGGGAGAGCCGCGAGGTCGTCGAGGCCTACGCGCATTACGCCGACGTCGCCTTCCGCGAGTTCGGTCAAGAGATCAAGTACTGGTTTACCTTTAACGAGCCCATCGTCGAGCCCGAGCAGCGCTACCAGGAGGGCGTGTGGTTCCCGCAGCTCCACGACTTCAACCGTGCTCGCACCGTGCAGTACCACATTTCGCTGGCGCACGCGCTGGCTGTTGCCAACTATCGCAAGGCCTATGACAAGGGCGCCGTTCGCGCCGATGCCAAGATCGGCATGATCAACTGCTTCACCCCGGTCTACACCAAGGAGAACCCCAGCGAGGCAGACCTCGAGGCCGTGCGTATGACCAGCGGCATCAACAATCGCTGGTGGCTCGACCTTATCACCAAGGGCGAGCTTCCCGCCGACGTGCTCGACAGCCTGGCCGAGGGCGGCGTCAAGCTTCCGTTCCGCGCCGGTGACCAGGAGATCCTCAAGCAGGGCGTCGTTGACTGGCTTGGCTGCAACTACTACCATCCCACGCGCGTCCAGGCGCCGGCGAGCAAGATCGACCAGTACGGTCTGCCGCACTTTGCCGACGAGTACGTGTGGCCCGATGCCGTCATGAACAAGAGCCGCGGCTGGGAGATTTACCCGAAGGGCCTCTACGACTTTGGCATGGACTGCGCCAAGAACTATCCCGATCTTGAGTGGTTCGTCTCCGAGAACGGCATCGGCATCATGGACGAGTACAAGAATCGTGACGCCGAGGGAACCATTCAGGACGACTATCGCGTCGACTTTGTGCGCCAGCACCTTGAGTGGGTCGCCAAGGCCATTGACGAAGGGGCCAAGTGCCGCGGCTACCACTACTGGGCCGTCATTGACAACTGGTCCTGGGCAAATGCCTTCAAGAACCGTTATGGCTTTGTCGAGGTCGACCTCATGGACGGCTATCAGCGCCGTCTTAAGAAATCGGCAGCTTGGCTCAAGCAGGTCGCCACGACCCACGTGGTGGATTAGCGATCGGGCGCTCAGCCCCAAAACGGGCGCTCAGCCCCTGCGCAAACGCGCAATAACATTGGCACATCTGGTGGCAGAGGGCGACAGACCACCGTGCGCATAGGAAAAGGCCGGATTTGAAAGTTAGGAGCAATCATGGCCAGTGACAACGGAAAGAGCTTCCTCGACAAATTTGCCGAGGTCTCTGCGAAGGTGGGAAACCAGGTTCATCTGCGTTCCCTGCGCGATGCCTTCGCGACCATCACGCCGCTCTATATCCTTGCGGGTATCGCGGTTCTTATCAACAACGTCGTGTTCCCTCTGTTCCCGCTCGATGCGGCGGGCCTCGCCAACCTCCAGACCTGGGGCTCGGCAATCACCCTGGGCACCCTTAACGTGTCCGCCATTATCCTGGCCGGTCTGATTGGCTACAGCCTCGCCAAGAACGAGCGTTTCGATAACCCGCTTGCCTGCGTGGTTGTCGCTATCTCTGCCTTCGTCATCATGATGCCGCAGCAGATCACCGCCACCCTTGCCGCCACGAGCCCGCTTCTCACCGACAAGATCACCTCCGCCGAGGTCACCGGTGCCCTTTCGACCGCCAACACCGGTACCAACGGCCTGTTCTCGGCCATCATCATCGCCCTGCTCTCCACGACGCTCTTCATCAAGATCTCGGGCGTCGAGAAGCTCAAGGTCAAGCTGGGCGAGGGCGTACCTCCTGCGGTCTCCAACTCCTTCAACGTCATGATCCCAATGCTGCTCAACCTCTCGATCTTCGCTATCGCCTCGGCCCTGCTCGCCGTCTGCGCCGGCACCGACCTGTGCACCATCATCTCCACCTGCATCTCCAACCCGCTCAAGAGCATCATGAACGCCGGTCCGTGGGCTGTCATCCTCATCTACACCCTCGCCAACCTGCTGTTCTGCGTTGGTATTCACCAGTCCACCATCTCGGGCGCTACCGTCGAGCCGATCCTGACCATGCTCATCGTCGACAACATGGCTACCTTTGCCGCCGGCGGTACCATCCAGCCCGATCACTACATGAACATGCAGATCGTCAACAGCTTCGCCCTCATCGGCGGCTCGGGCTGCACCCTCATGCTGCTGCTCGACACCTTCCTGTTCTCCAAGAACAAGGCCTCCAAGACCGTTGCCAAGATGGCCATTCTGCCTGGCCTGTTCAACATCAACGAGCCGGTCATCTACGGTTACCCCATCGTGTACAACCTGCCGCTCATGATTCCGTTCGTGCTTCTTCCCGACCTGTTCATCGGTGTCACCTATGGCCTGACCTGCGCTGGCATCATCAGCCCCTGCATCGCTCAGGTGCCTTGGACCATGCCGCCCGTCATCAACGCCCTGCTTGCTACGGGCTTTGACTGGCGCGCCGGCGTGTGGCAGGCTCTGGAGCTGGTCATCGGCATGGCTGTCTACCTGCCCTTTATGAGGATCTCCGAGAAGGCCATCGCCAAGCAGGAGACCCTCGCCGAGCAGAACGCCTAGCGTTTGTCCATTCCACCCTTGCGGGTACCGATGCTTGGTACCGGTACCCGTATCTCCTTTTTTGCCTAAACGTGCAAAACAGGGGAAAGATAACCACAAGGATTTATCCAGTTTGTCGTCTGCGCGCCGCGCAGTTATAAGGAGGAAACCATGAAGAAGATCATGCTTTGCTGCAATGCCGGCATGTCCACGAGTCTGCTGGTCCAGAAGATGCAGTCCGAGGTCGCGAGCCGTGGTCTGGACATCGAGGTCGAAGCCCGTCCTATGAATGAGGCCCACGATCACCTGGACGAGTGCGACATCCTGCTGCTCGGCCCGCAGATCGGCTACACCAAGGGCGATTTTGAGAAGGAGGCCGCCGGTCGTTTTCCGGTCGAGGTCATCAACATGGTCGACTATGGCCGCATGAACGCCGCCGGCATCATCGACCACTGCGTCAGCGTGATGGGCTAGGTGCAGCGCATGGAGGATATGAACGAACTGCAGATGACCTGCTTCGAGATCATCAGCTACGTCGGTACCGCCAAGAGCATGTACATCAACGCCGTGCAGAAGGCCAAGGAGGGCGATTTCGACGCCGCCGAGGAGCTCATTAAGCAGGGCGACGAGGCCTATAACGGCGGCCACGATGTTCACATGGGACTTCTTAAGAAGGAGGCCAATGGCGAGCGCAACGGCGAGGCCCCGCTGATTCTGCTGCACGCCGAGGACCAGATGGCCGGCACCGAGACCATGCGCGTCATGGCCACGGAGCTCATTGAGGTCCACAAACAGCTACAGGCACTCAAGGCCTAGCTGGCGTTTTCGCCGCGACGGATCGTGCGGTTCGCATACAATCCAGTCCCTTTTGCAGGCGCCGGGAGTCTCCTTCTCCCGGCGCTTTTTGTTTGGCGAGTTGCTGAGCGTCATTGCTCGTTGAGCGGGCGGACGTTTCCCCAGATAAAACCTGCCAAAACAAACCTGTCCCTTTTTGGCGGGTTTTTGTCTTGAGAGCGGTACCATACAGGCAATGTTTAAACGAGAAAGGTGGGCTCTCATGGAACCTAAGCAGTACTACATCGGCATTGACGTCGGCGGCACTTCGGTTAAGGAGGGCCTGTTCGACGAGGACGGCAACCTGCTTGCCAAGGCCAGCGTGCCCACGCCTCCCATCGTCGACGCTGCGGGCTTTGCCGCGGTAACCGAGGCTATCGACCAGGTGGTCGCCAAGGCTCAGATTCCGCGCGCCTTTGTGGCGGGCATCGGCCTGGCCGTTCCGTGCCCCATTCCGGCTGCGGGCGATGCCAAGGTCAAGGCGAACATCTCCATCAACCTGCCCGAGCTTAAGATTGCCATTCAGGAGCACTGCCCCGACGCGGTCGTAAAGTACGAGAACGACGCCAACGCCGCCGCCATGGGCGAGGCCTGGCTCGGCTCTGCCAAGGGCGTGCAGAACGTGGTGATGGTCACCATCGGTACCGGCGTGGGCGGCGGCGTCATCATCAACGGCGGCGTTGTGTCGGGCGTTGTGGGTGCCGGCGGCGAGATTGGCCACATGTGCCTGAACCCCGACGAGGAGCGTACCTGCGGCTGCGGCGGCCATGGCCACCTGGAGCAGTATTCCAGCGCCACCGGCGTGGTGAGCAATTACCTGGCCGAGTGCAAGGCTGCGGGCGTCGAGCCCATCGAGCTCACCGGTCCTTCCGATTCCAAGGACGTATTCCAAGCCTGCCGCGAGGGCGATAAGCTCGCGCTTGCCGCGGCCGATACCATGGCCGACTACCTCGGCCGTGCCCTGGCGCTTATCGCCAACGTGGTCGACCCTGAGATGTTCCTCATCGGCGGCGGCGCCTCCGCCTCGGCCGATGTCTACCTCGACGCCGTGCGCGAGCACTTTAAGCAGTACGCGTTTTCCGTCTCGCGCGAGACGCCCATCGAGGTCGCCTCGCTCGGCAACGACGCCGGTATCATCGGTGCCGCCTACGTAGCCCTGCGCGCCGCCGGCAAATAGCCGGTGCAAGGGGGTCAGGTTTCTTTGCACCAACATGGTGCAAGGGGGACAGACTTGGCCCCCATGCTTGCCCCAAAATGTGCCGCGACCCTTCCGTCTGCGAAGGCTCGGCATCGGCGTGCTACCATAGCTACGTCCAAGTACACATATCAAGTGGAGGATATCCATGGCAAACGTTCTTGTCTTTGGTCACCAGAACCCCGATAACGACGCCATCATGAGCGCCGTCGTCCTGTCTCAGCTGCTCAACCAGGTTGAGTATGCCGGCAACACCTACGAGGCCTGCGCCCTTGGCCAGCTTCCGGCCGAGTCCGCCAAGCTGCTCGCCGATGCCGGCATTGCCGAGCCCCGCGTGATCGAGTCCGTCGAGGCCGGTCAGCTCGTCGTCCTCACCGACCACAACGAGTCCGCCCAGTCCGTCGCTGGCCTTAAGGACGCCACGGTCTTTGGCGTTGTCGACCATCACCGCATCGGCGACTTCGAGACCGCCGGCCCGCTGCACTACATCTGCCTGCCCTGGGGCTCCAGCTGCACCATCGTCACCAAGCTCGCCGGCGTGCTCGGCGTTGAGCTTTCCGACGTCCAGGCCAAGCTGCTGCTCTCGGCCATGATGACCGACACGCTCATGCTCAAGAGCCCCACCACCACCGATGTCGACCGCGCCGTCGCCGCTAAGCTCGGCGAGCAGGTGGGCGTCGATCCGGTCAAGTTTGGCATGGAGGTCTTCCTCACCCGTCCGTCCGGCTCCTTCACCGCCGCCGAGATGGTCGGCAACGACATCAAGATGTTCGAGCCCGCCGGCAAGAAGCTGCTCATCGGCCAGTACGAGACCGTCGACAAGAGCCGCGCGCTCGGCATGATCGACGAGATTCGCGAGGCCATGCGCGCCTACGCCGCCGAGAAGGGTGCTGACGGCATCGTCCTGTGCATCACCGACATCATGGAGGAGGGCTCGCAGGTCCTGCTCGAGGGCGAGACCGAGGCTGCTCAGAAGGGCCTGGGCATTGCCGACGAGCGCGACGGCGTCTGGATGCCGGGTGTCCTCTCCCGTAAGAAGCAGGTCGCAGCCCCCATCATGGCCGCCTGCTAGGTTTAGTTGACCAAACGCCACGACCGGATCGCGGACGCCCCGCGCTCCGGTCGTTTTTTGTGCACGGCGCCGCGTCGTCTCTTGGACGGGCGTGCCCGCGCCGTTGAACAAATAATGTTCAACCTGTGGTTCCGCTTTTCGGCCATGCCTGCGTGCTTGTCGTGCAGGGTAGGCTAGATGCAAGCGTAATACGTTAGAGCGCGGCGCCGCCACTTGGGCGGGCCGTGCTTTTTTAAGACGGGAGCTTTCCCGTGAAAGGAGCCGCCCATGGCAGCAACTGAGCAGCTGTTTAACGTTCGTGAGCGCAAGCGCTTTGAGCGTCACGACATCTGGGAGCGCATCACCGAGAACGGCACGATTTCCGCCGCCGTCATGGTCTTCGCCGCCATCGCCGCCGTCATTTGCGCCAACACCGATGCCTACGAGGCCATCCATCACTTTTTGGAGACCCCGCTGTATGTGGGTCTGGGCAACCTTACGGCCGGTCTCACCGTTGAGCTTTTCGTCAACGACTTCCTCATGGCGATCTTCTTTTTGTTGGTGGGCATTGAGCTTAAGTACGAGATGACAGTTGGCGAGCTCAAGAACCCGCGCCAGGCTATGCTTCCCATGCTGGCGGCCGTGGGCGGCGTCGTCGTTCCCGCCTGCATCTATCTGATCTTTAACCATGCCGGCGCGCACAACGGCTGGGCCATTCCCATGGCAACCGATATTGCCTTTGCGCTGGGCGTGCTGTCGCTTTTGGGCAACCGCGTGCCCAACGGCGTGCGCGTGTTCTTCTCGACGCTCGCCATCGCCGACGACCTCATCTCCATCGCCGCCATCGCCATCTTCTACGGTCAGAGCCCCAATCCGTTTTGGTTGGGCGCCGCCGCGCTTGTGACCTGTGCGCTCGTGTGGCTCAACAAGACGCAGCATTACCGCCTTGCCCCGTATTCGGTACTGGGCCTGCTGTTGTGGTTCTGCATGTTCAAGAGCGGCGTGCACGCTACGCTTGCTGGCGTCATCCTGGCCTTCACCATCCCGGCCAAGTGCGGTGTTAAGCTTGATAGCCTCACCGATTGGCTGGGCGAGTGCTTGCCGCTGCTCGATGACCGCTACGACGACGAGGCGCACATCCTGGGCCAGCATGACTTTACCGTCTCGACCACCAAAGTCGAGCGCGTCATGCACCGCGTGACCCCGCCGCTCATCCGCATGGAGCGCCTGATCTCCACGCCGGTCAACTTTGTGATCCTGCCGATCTTTGCGTTCGTCAACGCACAGGTTCGCCTAGTGGGCGTGGACATGAGCACGCTGCTCACCGACCCGGTGACGCTCGGCGTGTACTTTGGCATGCTGCTGGGTAAGCCGATCGGTATCTTTGGCATGACGTTCGCCTTGGTCAAGCTCAAGGCCTGCGAGCTACCGCGCAACGTCAACTGGCACATGATTGCCGGTGTGGGCATTCTGGGCGGCATCGGCTTTACCATGTCGATTCTCATCAGCGGCCTTGCCTTCCCGACGGCCCAGTTTGAGGTTTTGGCTGCCAAGGCCGCCATCCTTGCCGGTTCGGTCACCGCTGCCGTGCTCGGCATGATCTACATGAGCGTGGTTTGCAAACACCCCGCGCCCAAGGGCGAGTAAGAGCACATACAAGTTTGAAAACGCCGCCTGTGAACACCATCACAGGCGGCGTTTTAGTCATTCGGGACGTTCTTAATGACTAGGTTTATTCCACGGTGCCGTAGATGGCGCCCCAGCCGTGGGCGGCCAAGGCGGAGTTGAGCTGGTCGCAAAGTGACTGGCGGTCGTAATAGCCGGGCGGCAAAAGGTTCACGATTTCCATGAGATCGGGTGCCAGGTCCAAGATTTCGGCCTGTACGATCAGATCCAGGCGGTCGATGGCGTGGCGGTCGTAAAACAGTCCGTCGACCAGGCGCTGCAGGTCGCCGAATTCCTCGGCCTGGAACGATCCATACTCCATAGTGCCTCCTTGGGCGCCCCACGCAGGCATGCGCGGCGATTCGTAATTTATTGCGATGGACTTAATCTATCACGGCTTCATAACGTTGCGGCGGTGGCGGTCTATACTTAGACGAACTGCAACGTACCGCTTCGCGAAAGGTCGCACCCATGCAGACGATCTACCAGAAGATGGAAACCACCGAACTCGATGCCGCCATCGAGGCGCTCAAAGCCGAGGTCTCCGAGGTCAAGGCCAAGGGCCTGGCGCTCGATATGGCCCGCGGCAAGCCATCGCCCGCCCAGGTGGACATCTCGCGCCCCATGCTCGATATCCTCAATGCCGATGCCGATCTGCACGACGGCAACGTCGACTGCTCCAACTACGGCTGCTTTGAGGGCATTCCCTCGGCACGCAAGCTAGCGGGGGAGTTCCTGGGTTGCCCCGCTGAGCAGACACTCGTGCTGGGCTCGTCGAGCCTTTTGATCGAACACGACATCGCCGGCATGTTCTGGCGCTGTGGCTCGTGCGGCAGCGAGCCCTGGGAGGCTTACGAGGCAGCGCACGACGGCAAGAAGGTCAAGTTCCTGTGCCCGGTTCCCGGCTACGACCGCCACTTTGGCATCACCGCCGATCTGGGTATCGAGAACGTCCCCGTCGCGATGACCGACAACGGCCCCGACATGGACGAGGTCGAGCGCCTCGTCGCCGCCGACGATTCCATCAAGGGCATCTGGTGCGTGCCCAAGTATTCCAACCCCACGGGCATCACCTTTAGCGAGGACACTGTGCGCCGCCTGATTGAGATGCCCACGGCCGCACCCGATTTCCGCATCTTCTGGGACAACGCCTACTGCGTGCACGACCTGTACGACGAGACCGACGAGCTCGCCAACATCTTCGATCTTGCCCGCACGGCGGGCACCGAGGACCGCGTGGTGGCATTCGCCTCGACGTCCAAGATCACTTTCCCGGGTGCCGGTATCGGCTTTATCGGTGCGAGCCCCGCGGTTATCGCGGAGTTCTCCAAGCGCCTGAAGGCCGGCCTCATCAGCGCCGATAAGCTCAACCAACTGCGCCACGTGCGTTTCCTTCCCACCATCGAGGCGGTCAAGGAGCACATGAAAAAGCATGCCGAGTTTTTGCGCCCGCGCTTTGAGGCCGTTGAGCGCAAGCTCACCGAGGGCTTGGGCGACACGGACTGCGCCACCTGGACGCACCCCCGCGGCGGCTACTTTGTAAGCTTCGATGGTCCCGAGGGCTCGGCCCAAAAGGTCGCCGCGCTTTGTGCCGACCTGGGCGTCAAGCTCACGCCGGCCGGTGCTACCTGGCCCTATGGCAAGGACCCGCGCGACACCAACATCCGCATCGCGCCGAGCTATCCCACGGTCGAGGACCTGGAGGCCGCGCTCGATGTGCTGGTGCTGGCCGTTAAGCTCGTCGCTGCCGAGCTTGCGCGTGCCGAGCGCGCCTAACGCGCGGCTTCCCGTACTATCCGCACTTTCGATACGTAAAGGAGCGTATACATGGATTTGGGTATTTCCACCAACCCCACGCCAGAGCTCTACACCATTAAGGTAACCGGCGAGATCGATATCTCTAACGCCGATAGCCTGCGCAATGCCATCGACCTGGCGCTCGAGCAGCCCACCGAGGCCGTTGAGCTCGATTTTGCCCAGGTGAGCTACATTGATTCGACGGGCATTGGCGTGCTCGTGGGCGCCGCACACCACGCGGTCGACCACGGCAAGCGCTTTAGCTGCACCAATGTGCAGCCCCCGGTGATGCGCGTGGTCCAGCTGTTGGGTGTCGACCAGGAGATTTCGATCACCGCTGCATAATCTTTGCCCCCAAAAGGGCGTGCTGTTTGGCATATGTTTGTGATGCGCTCGGACGTTTTGGCGTCCGGGCGCTATACTTGACCGAATGAATAGACGAGTTCCGGCCGAATGGCGCGGTGCGGGCTCGACTCACATCGAGCCTTGGAGGTATGTGTGTTTGGTATTGGAGAGGGTGAGCTCGCGATCATCGTGGTCTTCGGCTTTTTGCTGTTTGGCCCGGATAAGCTCCCACAGATGGGCCGTACGATCGGCCGTGCCATCCGTCAGTTCCGCGAGACGCAGGAAAAGATGACGGCCGTTGTTCAGTCCGAGATTATCGATCCGGTGAGCGAGGCCGCATCGGCCCCGGTCAAGCCCAAGAAGGCTGCCGTCGATGATGATTCCGATGCGGACGAGGATGCCGTCGAGACGGCTGCGCCCGCAAAGAAGGAGACCTTTGCCGAGCGCCGTGCCCGCCTTGCCGCCGAGAAGGCTGCGAGCGAGGGTGCCACCGAGGGCGAAGGCGCTGCTGATGAGGCCGAGCCCGCCAAGGCCGAGCCTGCCGCTGCC
>URBB01000059.1 GCA_900545835.1 uncultured Collinsella sp.
TCTACACTCTCTCCGTCGTCGGCAGCGTCAGATGTGTATAAGAGACAGGCATTCAGAAAATCTAAGTGCCAAAAAATAAGATTTTTTGACTCCGTGTTGTATAACCCGCCATTCGTGGGTACCATTCAACGCGTACGCAAACAAAAAGGGTTAATTCGCGTGGTATAACCGCGCGGCCCAAAAAGGAGGAGACAAGCATGTCGTCTTTGAAGCCGCTTGCAGATCGTGTTCTGGTCAAGCCCGACGAGGCCGAGCAGAAGACCGCTTCTGGTCTGTATATCGCCAGCAACGCTCAGGAGAAGCCGCAGCGCGGCACCATCGTTGCCGTGGGCGCCGGCAAGGTCAACGACAAGGGTGAGCGCATCCCCATGGACGTCAAGGTCGGTGACGTTGTCATCTACGGTAAGTTCGGTGGCAACGAGGTCAAGGTCGACGGCGAGAAGTATCTGCTGATGCGCGCCGACGACATCTACGCTGTCGTCGAGGCCTAGTCTCGTCAGAATCTCTGATTCGTCTTTGAACGCGTCCGCCGCATAGGACTCGGAAGCGGCGACGCGAGTCACATTTCTTTTGGAGGATTACCTACCATGGCAAAGAACATTACGTTCAACACCGATGCCCGCGCTAAGCTCGCCAAGGGCGTCAACACTCTGGCCGACGCCGTTACCGTCACCATGGGCCCCAAGGGTCGCTACGTTGCGCTGCAGCGCACGTTCGGTGCCCCGACCATCACCAACGACGGCGTTTCCGTCGCCAAGGAGATCGAGCTCGAGGACAACATCGAGAACATGGGCGCTCAGCTGGTGAAGGAGGTTGCCACCAAGACCAACGACACCGTGGGTGACGGCACCACCACCGCAACTCTGCTCGCTCAGGCCATCGTCAACGACGGTCTGCGCAACGTCGCCGCTGGCGCCAACCCGCTGGCCATCCGTCGCGGCATCGACAAGGCCGTCAACGCCGCCGTCGCCGAGATGAAGAAGCAGGCTAAGCCGGTCGAGACCAAGGAGCAGATTGCTTCCGTCGGCACCATCTCTGCCGGTGACCCCGAGGTCGGCGAGAAGATCGCCGAGGCCATGGAGGTCGTGGGCAAGGACGGCGTCATCACCGTCGAGGATTCCCAGACGTTCGACATCACCATCGACACCGTCGAGGGCATGCAGTTCGACAAGGGCTATGTCTCCGCTTACTTCGTCACGGACAACGACCGCATGGAGGCCGTGATGAAGGATCCGTACATCCTCATCACCGACCAGAAGATCTCCAGCGTTCAGGACATCATGCCCGTTCTCGAGGCTGTCCAGCGCGCTGGCCGTGGCCTGCTCATCATCGCTGAGGACATCGACGGCGAAGCTCTGCCTACCCTGGTCCTCAACAAGATCCGTGGCGCCCTCAACGTCTGCGCCGTCAAGGCCCCGGGCTACGGCGATCGCCGCAAGCGCATTCTCGAGGACATCGCCGTCCTCACCGGTGGCCAGGCTGCCCTGGACGAGTTGGGCGTGAAGGTCGCTGACATCACCGCCGATATGCTCGGTACCGCTAAGTCCGTCACCATCTCCAAGGACAACACCGTCGTCGTCGGCGGCGCTGGCTCCAAGGAGGCCATCGACGCCCGTATCGCTCAGATTAAGGGCGAGATGGAGAACACCACCTCTGACTTCGACCGTGAGAAGCTCCAGGAGCGCCTGGCCAAGCTCTCCGGTGGCGTTGCCGTCATCAAGGTCGGCGCTGCTACCGAGTCCGAGCTCAAGGAGATCAAGCATCGCGTCGAGGACGCCCTGCAGGCCACCCGCGCTGCTGTCGAGGAGGGCATTGTCGCTGGCGGCGGCGTCGCCTTCATGGACGCTGCTCCTGCGCTCGATGCCGTCGAGATCGATGACCCCGAGGAGAAGATCGGCGTCGACATCGTCAAGAAGGCTCTGACCGCTCCGGTCGCCACCATCGCCAAGAACGCTGGCTTTGAGGGCGCTGTCGTGGTCGACAAGGTCGCCGAGCTGCCCGCCGGCCAGGGTCTCAACTCTGCCAACGGCGAGTGGGGCGACATGATCGAGATGGGCGTCCTCGACCCCGTCAAGGTCAGCCGCGTCACCCTGCAGAACGCTGCTTCTGTCGCCAGCCTGATCCTCATCACCGAGGCCACCGTCTCCGATGTGCCCAAGAACACTCAGCTTGAGGACGCAATCGCTGCTGCTACCGCTGGTCAGCAGGGCGGCGGTATGTACTAAGGCCGACAAGGTCTAGAACTCCCACCGGGAATCCGGGGGCGGGACGGGGACTTCTCTCCGGAACGTCCTCGGACATGCAAAGAGGCTCCGCATCGCGCTTCGTGCGGCGAGCCTCTTTGCGTCTTTGCGGAATATTCCGGAGAGAAGTCCCCGTCACGCCCCCGGATTCCCTGCGTTTACGGCCTTGAGGTCGGCGGGCGGAGAAGGACGTGGTTGATAGGGATACGTGTCCCCTTCGCTGTTTCGCGCTTTGCGCGAAAGGCACGGTACTTTGGGATGGGTGGGGAACGTGGTTGTTACGGCAACTGATCCCCACCATAAATTACCCTTGGCATACTTGCGTGAAAACCTGCTCGTGCTACACTTGCAATTGCTGTTTCAGGGCGGGGTGAAATTCCCCACTGGCGGTAAATCGGGCGGTGTCAAAGGGACGCCGTGGCGCAGGCGAGATGCCTGCGACCGAGCCGATGAGTCCGCGACCCGTGTGTGCGTTGGTTCGCATGCCGGCTGAACTGGTGAGATCCCAGTACCAACGGTTAGAGTCCGGATGAAAGAGGCAGGTGATCTTATGTCTGAACAGTCGCAGCATATCCATTTTGAGAACACGAATAGGTGGAGCACCAAACAGCTCGTTACCATGGCGTTGATGTGCGCCTTGGGCGCCCTGTTTATGTATGTGCAGCTGCCCATTCTTCCCTCGGCGCCGTTTTTGACGTATGACCCGTCGCTGGTGCCGGCGATGGTGTGTGGATTTGCGTATGGCCCTGGTGCCGGCACCGCTGTTGCCGCTATGGCGATCGTTATCCATGCGCTCACCACGGGCGACTGGGTTGGCGCGCTTATGAATCTGGTGGCTACGCTGGGCTATATTCTGCCCGCGGCTATCGTCTACCAGAAGATGCATACCTATAAGGGTGCCGTGATTGGCCTGGCGCTCGGCGTCATTGCCGCTACGGCGCTGTCCATGGTCGCGAACCTGACCATCGGCGTTTGGTTCTGGTATGGCTCAGTCGATGTGATCGCCCCACTCATGATTCCCGCCGTGCTGCCGTTCAACCTCATCAAGACCGTGCTCAACTCGGTGTTGACGCTGGTGGTGTACAAGGCGGTCTCTAATCTCATCACGCCCAAGAAGGACCAGGTCAAAGGCCGCGCATGATTGAGTGTCGGGGCGTTTCCTTTAGCTATGACGGTGCTGCACTGGCGCTCGATGGCATCGATCTGAACATCGAGGATGGCGAGTTTTTCTGCATCCTCGGCGGAAACGGGTCGGGCAAGTCGACGTTTGCCAAGCATTTGAACGCGCTTCTGCAGCCCGATGCGGGAACGGTGTGCGTCAACGGCATGGACGCGTCCGATCCCGAGCTGGTCTACGACATCCGCTCGACTGCGGGCATGGTGTTCCAGAATCCCGACGACCAGCTTGTAGCGACGCTTGTCGAGGACGATGTTGCGTTTGGTCCCGAGAACTTAGGGGTCGAATCGGCCCAGATCGCGCGGCGCGTGTGCGAGGCGCTGAAGGCCGTGGGTCTGGTGGGCTTTGAGCGCCACGAGACCCACGCTCTCTCGGGCGGACAAAAGCAGCGCGTGGCGCTTGCCGGCGTGCTCGCCATGGAGCCGCGCGTGCTCATTTTGGACGAGGCGTCCTCGATGCTCGATCCGCGCGGGCGCAAGGGCCTTATGAAGGCCTGTCACGCGCTGCACGAACGCGGCATGACCATCGTGATGATTACGCACTTTATGGAAGAGGCCGCTGAGGCCGATCGCGTTGCTGTCTTCCAGGCGGGCCGCGTTGCCATGCTCGGTACGCCCGAGGAGATCTTGACGCGGGCGGACGAACTCGCGCGGCTGAACCTGGATATGCCGGCATCGTGCTGCCTTGGCAGGGCGCTTCGCGCGAAGGGCGTGCCCGTTCACGCGCAGGTGCGCGAGACGGATATGGTTGCCGAGGTTGCGCAGGCCTATACCGAGCGAAGTGAGGCGGGCACCGCGGGGCAGTCTTCCGCATCCCAGTCGGAAATCGCTGACGGCGCTGTTCCGGCAGACAATGAGGACAACGCGCTGGAGTCCGTCATCGAGATTTCGCACCTTTCGTACAGCTATTCGCTGAGCGCCCGCGAGCGTCGCCGTTGGCACAAGCGCTCAGCCGCCGAGGGCACATCGAACAAGCAGGCCCTCTGGGGCAACGACCCTAGCAGCCCCTGGGCGTTGCGTGATGTGTCGCTAACGGTGCGTCGTGGCGAGTTCCTGGGCCTTGCGGGCCATACCGGTTCGGGTAAGTCGACGCTGGTTCAGCATCTCAACGGTCTGATTCGTCCCCAGGAGGGTTCCGTTTACGCATTGGGGCTCGACCTGGCAAACAAGAAAGATGCCGCCGCGGTTAAGGCAAAGGTCGGCGTGGTGTTTCAGTATCCAGAGCGTCAACTGTTTGCCGAGACCGTGGCACAGGACGTGGCATTTGGTCCGCGTAACCTTGGCTTGTCGCAGGCCGAGGTTGCCCGCCGCGTTGCGTCATCGCTCGCGCGCGCGGGCCTCGACCTGGCCACGGTGGGCGACAAGAGCCCCTTTGAGCTCTCGGGCGGGCAGCAGCGGCGCGTGGCGTTTGCTGGCGTGCTTGCCATGGAGCCCGAGGTCCTGGTACTCGATGAGCCCATGGCGGGGCTCGATCCGGCGGTGCGCAGTGATTTCTTGGAGCTCATCGATCGACTTCACCGCGATGGCCTGACCGTCGTCATGGTTTCGCACAGCATGGATGACCTGGCCAATTGCTGCGACCGTATCGTCGTAATGAACAAAGGTGCGGTGTTTGCCGAGGGCACGCCCGCTCAGGTGTTTGCGCATGCGGATGAGCTTAAATCAATCGGCTTGGGCGTACCTGCCGCTCAGCGCATGGCGCTGGCGCTTGCGAAGGCAGGCGTGCCGCTGCGCTTTGACGGCCTCTATACGGTTGAGTCGCTGGCAGACGAGTTGGTGGACCTGCTAATCGGTCGCTCGGACGGTCCTTCTAACGTCGCGGACAAGGCTAAATCCAAGACGGTCACGCGAGAGGAGGGCTGTTAATGGAGGCGTTTTCGTTTGGCAGCTACTATCCCGGCGATAGTGCAATCCACCGCCTGGACCCGCGAACTAAGTTGCTTTTGGGCTTTGTGTTTCTGATCACGACGCTCACGGTCAGCAGCTTCCGCGGACTGGTCCCGGTCGCAATCTTCGTTGTCCTGATCTATGCCGTGTCCCGGGTGCCGGCTCGTCGCGTCCTGTCATCGATGGCACCGCTGCTGGCGATTGTCGCGGTGGTCGCGGTGCTCAACCTGTTTTCCGACCAGAGTGGGCGCATTCTGTGGCAGCTCGGCTTTTTGCAGATAAGCGAGGGCTCGCTACATTCCGCCGCCTTTATGGCGTCCCGCCTGACCTTGATGATGGCCGGTATGAGCGCTATCACGCTCACCACACCGACGCTCGACCTCACCGCGGGCTTTGAGCGCCTGCTCGCGCCGTTTGCGCGTGTGGGACTTCCTGCGCACGAGCTCGGCATGATCATGGGTATCGCGCTGCGCTTTATGCCGCAGTTTGCCACCGAGATGAAGCAGACGGCCGATGCGCAGGCGAGCCGCGGTGCGCGCGTGACGGGAGGCCCGCTCGGCGGCGTGCGTATGCTCGGCAGTGTGGCGATTCCGCTGTTCACGGGCGTGTTCCGTCATGCCGAAACGCTGTCTGCCGCCATGGATGCCCGTTGCTATCATGGCGAGCAGGGCCGCACACGTCTGCATGCGCTTGCATTTGGCCGCGGCGACGCGTTGGCGGCGGTGGTGACGGCGTTGCTGCTCATCTGCGTCATCGTCATCAATCTTCAACTTGTTTAGGCGCGATTCGAGCGCAGGAAAGGGGTCCCTATGACCGACAACGACCGCACGCCGCAGCTCGAGCGCGCCTGTTCGTATCTTAGGCGTATTCCGGCGTGGTATCTCGGCACGATCGACGTGACGGACGGACGTCAGCCGCGCGTGAGGCCGTTCTCGTTTGCCATGGTCGATGATGGCAAGCTGTGGTTTTGCACCTCGTGCGACAAGGATGTGTGGGCAGAGCTCGGCGCGAACCCCAAGTTTGAGGTATCGGGCTGGAAGCCGGGGGAATGTTGGATCGTATTGACCGGCGAAGCCGCACTTGAGGACGACGCAGTTGCGAGCGACAAGGTGCGTCAAGCGGGTTTTAAGCACATGGTGGGCATTGGCGAGGAACACGAGAGTGCCAACGACGGCCGCCTTGCTTTCTTTTCGGTCCGCAACATTGCCGCGCGCTTCTGTGATATCGACGGCAGCGAGGAGCGCCTGGAGCTCTAGGGCGTCTCAAATTAACTACCCGTTCCGAATTAGCTAGCGCCAGGAGGACACATGGACGGATTGAATACGGTGTTGGAGTATCTGACGTCGGTGCCGGCATGGTATTTGGCGACGAGCGTTGACGGACAGCCTCATGTGCGTCCGTTTTCGTTTGCGCAGATCCAGGATGGCAAGCTGTGGTTTGTAACAGCGCGCACCAAAGATGTGTGGCAAGAGCTGCTGCAAAACCAGCGCTTTGAGGCCACGAGTTGGTGGCCGGGCCATGGCTGGCTCATCTTGCGCGGGCGTGCCGGCTTGGATGACCGGGCTTTAGACGAAATGCGCGAAGCCGGGTGGAAGCATCTAGAGCACCTGGGCGAGCACTATGAGGGGCCTAACGACCCCACGCTCGTCTTCTTTAGCGTCGAGGATCCCGAGGCTTTTATCTGCAATCACGACGAATGGGTGCCGGTCGAGCTCTAGCCGGCTGGCTCATCCTAACAACTTGGTTTTCGCATGGGCGGGCCCCGTATTGCCCGGTGCCGTTAGGAGCGCCGGTCAATACGGGGCCCGCTCCATTTGTCAATTCCTTCAAGCGAATGTGTCGGGAATGTTTCAATGCATGAATATGCAAGCCATTTACGTGTTCATGCATCTTTTGGTGCTAAAGTTTCAACCCACTTCATAACGACCACTGCGAAATGCGCATCGGTGCATAAATCGCAGACAAGGAGTCTGATATGTCATTGAAGGTTGGAATCGTCGGCGCGGCTGGATATGCCGGAGCCGAGCTCATTCGCCTCGTGCTCGGCCATCCCGAGTTTGAACTTGTTGCCATTACGTCCAACGCCGATGCCGGCCAGCCGCTGTCCGCGGTGTATCCGAGCTTTGCTGGCGTGAGCGATCTGGTTTTCACCACGCATGACGCCCCCGAGCTTAAGAGCTGCGATGCGGTTTTTCTTGCCGTGCCGCACACGGCTGCCATGGCACAGGTGCCCGCGCTGCTTGCATCGGGCGTCTCCTGCTTTGATCTTTCGGCCGACTACCGCCTGAACGACGCGTCCGTCTTTGAGACGTGGTATGCCGCCGAGCATACGAGCCCCGAGCTGCTCAAGACCCGTGCCTTTGGCCTGCCCGAGCTATTCTGCCGGGACTTGGAGACCGCCGCATCCGACCATGCCGACGGCAAACCCGTGCTGGTCGCCTGCGCCGGTTGCTATCCCACCGCAACGAGCCTTGCCGCCGCGCCCGCCGTGCGCGCTGGCTGGGTTGCCCAGAGCGGCCCCGTGATCGTTGATGCCATCAGCGGCGTGACGGGTGCCGGCAAGTCCTGCAACGCTCGTACGCATTTTTGCAGCGCTGACGAGAACTTGGAGGCCTACGGCGTGGGCAAGCATCGCCACACGCCCGAGATTGAGCAAATCCTGGGCCTGACCGACCGCGTCGTCTTTACTCCACACTTGGCACCGCTCAAGCGCGGCCTGCTCTCCACGGTGACGCTGCCGCTCACGCCGCAGGCCATCGACTCCCTGGCTCTTGAGGATGTCGTCGACTATTACAAGCAGTTCTACGCTGGACGCACCTTTGTGCGCGTGCTCGACGCCGGCCAACAGCCCAAGACGGCTTCGGTCGTCGGCACCAACGCCGCCCAGATTGGCCTCGCGCTCAACAAGCGCGCGGGCGTTCTGGTGGCGACGGGCGCCATCGACAATCTGTGCAAGGGTGCAGCAGGCCAGGCGGTTCAGTGCGCCAACATCGTCTTTGGTTTTGACGAGCGACGAGGCTTGCCCACAGTGGCGTGCCCGGTGTAGCACATTCGATTGTTAACGATTTGGTAGTCGGGCATCGAGTGGGGCGCCACTCTTAAGCTGGTCTCATGATTACGACTGGCATGGCGCACCAACCGATGTCCGTTTTTTGTTTGACATAAGGAGTCATGAAGACGATGAATACCGAGCTGTTTGATATCAAGATTCGCGCCGTCGAGGGTGGCGTTACGGCTGCGGCTGGTTTTAAAGCTGCGGGCATCCACGCTGGGTTCCGCAAGAACCCCGAGCGTCTGGATTACGCGCTCGTCGTGCCCGATAAACCCTGTCCCGGTGCCGGCGTGTTTACCACCAATCGCTTTTGCGCGGCGCCCGTGCAAGTGAGCCGTGCCAACCTGGGCGGTGCCGACAAGGGTTACGGTATCATCGCCGGCGTTTCGGTCAACTCTGGCAATGCCAACGCCGCCACGGGTGAGACCGGCCTTGCATGCGCGCGCGAGACGTGCAGCATCGCATCGCAGGTCATCGGCTGCGAGCCCCAGCAGATTCTGGTTGCCTCCACGGGCGTGATTGGCCAGATTCTGCCGATCGACACGTTTGAGACCGCCATTCCTGCTGCCTACGAGGCGCTCTCCGCCCACGGTGGAGCCGATGCCGCTCGCGCCATCATGACGACCGACACGCACTCCAAGGAGTACGCCGTGTCCTACGTCAGCGAGGCTGCGGGACACACAGGCAATGCCTATACGGTGGGCGGTATGTGCAAGGGCTCGGGCATGATCATGCCCAACATGGCCACCATGATCGCGGTCATCACTACCGATGCCCCCGTCGAGCCGGCGGCGCTCCACGCCCTGTTGCTCTCCACCGTCAAGCAGACCTTTAACAAGGTAACGGTCGATTCCGACACCTCGACCAACGACACCTGCATCATGCTTGCCTCCGGCGCCGCTGCCGCAGATGCCGAGCCTATCGTCGAGGGTTCCGATGCCTTTGACGAGTTGGCATTTGCCGTGCACGAGGTGTGCGAGAGCCTGGCGCGCAACATCGCCGCCGACGGCGAGGGCGCATCCAAACTTGTTACGGTCAACGTTACCGGCGCCGTGAACGACGAGGAGGCCGATATCGCCGCCCGCGCCGTTGCCAACTCGCCGCTCGTTAAGACCTGCATCGCCGGCCACGACTGCAACTGGGGCCGCGTTGCTATGGCGCTTGGTAAGTGCGGCGTGAAGTTTAATCAGGAAGACGTTTCTATCGACATGATGGGCATGCCCGTCTGTCGCGACGGTCTGACTGTTCCCTTTGACGAGGACGAGGCTCTACGACGTTTCGAGGCGCCCGAGATCGTGATCTCGGTCGACCTGGGCGCAGGCGACGCGGCAACGACCGTGTGGACCTGCGACCTCACGCATGAGTATATCTCCATCAACGGCGACTACCGTTCCTAGATTCCAGGCACGCTGCGCATCTTGCCGCGATTGCGGACAGCGGAGCACGGCGCGATAACGATACGAAAGACGAGGCAGATTATGAAATTCGCACGCAATTGTCGTTCGAGCGAATCCAACGAAGCAACCGCGCAGCTGCTGTTTGAAGCGCTGCCGTGGATTAAGAACCTGACCGGCAAGACGGTTGTTATCAAATATGGCGGAGCCGCCATGGTTGATGAGCAGCTGCGCCGCGACGTGATGAGCGACATCGTTTTGCTCAAGATCATCGGTATGCGCCCCGTCATCGTGCACGGCGGCGGCAAGGCTATCAACGAGGCGCTGAGCCATTACGATATTCCCGTCGAGTTTAAGAACGGCCAGCGCGTGACCACGCCGGCGACTATGGATATCGTGCGCGAGGTGCTGGGCGGCAAGGTTAACCAGGAGCTGGTTGCTGCCATCAACCACCACGGCAACCTGGCCGTGGGCGTGTCGGGCAGCGATGCCGGCACGCTCATCGCCGAGCCGCTCGACCCCGAGCTCGGTCGCGTGGGCAAAGTGACGCACGTCAACACCGACTATATCGAGCGCTTACTCGATAGCGAGTACATCCCCGTCATCGCTACCGTCGCGGCGGGGGAGGACGGCGGTTTCTTCAACATCAACGCCGACACCGCCGCCGGTGCCGTTGCCGCGGCGCTCCACGCGCATAAGGCGATCTTTTTGACCGATGTCGATGGCCTGTACAAGGACTTTAGCGACAAGGACTCGCTTATCTCCAACCTAACGCTCGACGAGGTTAACGAAATGCTCTACGGCGGCGAGGTCGATAAGGGCATGATTCCCAAGCTGCGCGCGGCCGTCGATGCGCTTACCGGCGGCGTATTTCGTGCCCACATCATTAACGGTACCACGCCGCATTCGCTGCTCCTGGAGCTGCTGACCGATGCCGGCGTCGGCACCGTGATCCATTCCACCGAGACGGCTTACGAGTTCGATACGCATCCGCATCCGCTTTCGACGTTTGCTGCGCGTCTGACCGAAAACCTTGACGAGGTCGAGAAGCTTCAGACGGTCTAGCTGACCCGCAGCCGCCCCATTCCTGCACCCATAGCCCCGCGCCGTCTGGCGCCCAACGAAAGGCATCCCATGTCACTTGCAGCTCAGCAATCGCTTGAATCCCATTACGTTATGCATACCTTTGGCCGCTCTCCGGTCGAGTTTGTCGAGGGTCACGGCATGAAGCTCACCGGCGACGATGGCCGTGAGTACCTCGACTTTCTTGCCGGCATCGGCGTGTGCAGCCTAGGTCATGGCGACCCGGCTGTGCTCTCGGCGCTCGAGGCACAGACCAAAAAGCTCATGCATGTCTCCAATTACTTCTACATCGAGCAGCGCGGACAGGTCGCGGCGCTGCTGTCCAAGCTTGCTAACGACGACGTAGATGGTGCGCGCGTGCTTGCCGATGCCATTGCCGCCGGCGATGAGACCACGGCAGCTGCTCTTGGTGCCCCGGCTGCGGATGAGCAGGTTTGGGAGACCTTCTTTGCCAACTCTGGCGCCGAGGCCAACGAGGGCTCGATGAAGCTCGCGCGCCTGTACGCCAAGCGTGCCGGTAATGGCGGCAACACCATCGTGTGCATGCGCGGCGGGTTCCACGGCCGTACGCTCGAGACCATTGCCGCCACCATGCAGGATTGGCTGCAGGACAGCTTCCGCCCACTGCCGGGTGGCTTTGTGGCCTGCACGCCCAACGATGTGGATGAGCTGCGTGCGGTCTTTAAGCAGCTGGGGAGCGAGATTTGTGCCGTGATGCTCGAGCCGATCCAGGGTGAGAGTGGCGTGCACCCCATGACCGAGGAGTTTATGGCGGCGGCGCGCGACCTGGCACACGAAGTGGGCGCCGTGCTTATCGCCGACGAGGTCCAGTGCGGTATCTTCCGCACGGGTAAGCCGTTTGCGTTCCAGACCTATGGCGTGGAGCCCGACATCATGAGCCTTGCCAAGGGCATTGCTGATGGCGTGCCCATGGGTGCCGTCGTGGCAAAGAAGGAGATTGCCGACGTGTTTAAGCCGGGCGACCACGGCTCGACCTTTGGCGGTAGCTGCTTGGCCATCGCGGCGTGTGCCGCGACGCTCTCCGCGCTTGTGCGCGGCGATTATGCCGAGCATGCTGCCAAGGTGGGTGCCTATATGGAGCAGGCGCTGGCTAAGCTTCCGCATGTGGTAGAGGTGCGTGGCCGTGGCCTGATGCTCGGCTGTGATTTGGATGATGCCGCGGGCGACGCACATGATATTGTTGCCCGCGCGCTGGCCGCCGGTGTCGTGATTAACGCTACGGGTGCCCATACGCTGCGTTTCTTGCCGCCGCTCGTCTGCGAGGAAGCCGACGTGGACAGCCTGATCGAGATCCTGTCGGGTGTCTTGGGCTAACGCAGCGTAATAACTCAATTTGGACCGGGTTCCGGACTGCTGGGTGTGTCATATGCGGCATGATTTGGCGATCCGGAGCCCGTTTTGCCTTAGATTTGCTAAGGCAAGGGGGACCTGCTGACCAAAAAACAGTAAATATGAGTACTGCTACCGATTTGGTAGCAGCAGTTTTGGACTAATAAGGCCAGATATCAAGTCGAAATGGCGATGAATACACGATTTTGATCTAACTGTTGGTAGCGCACAGAGATGTGGTGTAAGAGGCGGGGCATGCCCCGCCTCCGCCCTTT
>URBB01000060.1 GCA_900545835.1 uncultured Collinsella sp.
AGGGGCGGGCGCCGTGCGCGTTGGCGCCGCGTCGAAGCACGCCATGAGCTGCTGCGCCATGGCGTTGATGGAGCGTACGGTCGAGAGGTCGGTGTTGACGCAGAGCATACCGACGATCTCGTCATTCTCGCGGATAAAGTACGTCGCTGACTCCAACGTCTTGCCTCCGGCGCCGCGGCCCTCGTAGCCCGTAATAAACGGCAGGTCGCGATACTTGGCGTCGTGCATGATCTTGAGTGCCAGATCGGTGGCGGGACCGCCGACCTTGCGGCCGCTCACGATGCCGTTGCGAATATCGACGATGGCGTGGTCGGGATCCGAGAAATCGTGCAGCACGATCTCGCTGTTTTTGCCAAGTATCTGCTCCAGAAAATCGACCATCGGCAAAAAGCGACGTACGGTCTCGTTCACGGGCAACTCCTTTGGGTGAAATCGGAAATGTTCATAACAATTTTTTCTCATGGTAACACGCTGCCCATCATCTCGTATATCCGCAGGTACATTGCGTAATGCAGACGAACGGTAGGAATTTAGCGGTAAACGGTTGACCAAAAGAAATGTTAGATGTTATTTTGACCAGACACTTTCCTGACCTGCGGAAATGCGTAATTTCAGCTGAAGAATAGTCTGATAACAAAATATTATTATTGAGAATGAGAATCATCTTTAATACGATATGCAATGAAGGCACAACCTCAACCCCGCACTGCGTCACAATAGAGCGTTAGATGCGAAAACAACTACTTCGAGGATTGGTGGTCAAATGACCCAGGAGACGGTTACGAACGGCACTGAAGCCCTGTTCACTCGCGAAGGCATGCCTCCCGTTAAGGAAATGATCCCGTGTGCCCTTCAGCACGTACTGGCATCGTTTGCCGGCATCATTACCCCGGCGGTCATCATGGCCGGCGTCTACGGCTTTAATAGCCAGCAGAGCACCGACATCATCCAGGTTGCACTCATTCTTTCGGCAATCGACACGGCCCTTCAGGCCTTCGCTCCCTTCCGTCGCATCGGCGGCGGCCTGCCCATCGTCATGGGCGTTTCGTTCGCGTTCCTGCCGGCCCTGCAGGCCATGGGTGCCTCGGGCTTTAGCTTTGGTGCGTTGCTGGGCGGCGAGATCGTCGGCGGTGCCGTCGCGGTCCTCTTTGGTCTGGCCTACAGCAAGATCAAGTGGCTGTTCCCGCCCGTCGTGACCGGTACGGTCATCTTCTCCATCGGCGTTTCGCTGTATCCCACGGCCGTCAAGTATATGGCCGGCGGTATGGGTACGCCGCTATGGGGCACCCCGCAGGCCTGGTGCGTCGCTCTTATCACCTTCGCCGTGGTCTTTGCGCTCGCCAACTTTGGCAAGGGCACGCTCAAGCTGGGATCCGTGTTCTTTGGCATGATCGTTGGCATGATCGTCTCCATCCCCTTTGGCATGATCGACTTCTCCAGCGTCGCCACCGCTCAGGTCTTCGCCCTTCCCAAGCTCATGCCCTACGCGCTCGAGTTTGATCCCGAGGTCTGCATTACCCTCGCCGTCGTGTTCCCCATGGTTGCTATCCAGGTTATCGGTGACGTCTCCGCCGCCTGCCTGGGCTCCATCGACCGTATGCCCACCGAGCGCGAGCTCTCCGGCGCCATCGTGTCCCAGGGCCTTACCTCTATGGTCGGCGGCCTGCTGGGCGGTCTTCCCACCAGCGCCCTCGGCCAGAACGTGGGCATCATCTGCTCCAACAAGGTCGTCAACAAGTGGGTCTTTGTGATCATCGCTGCCGTCTTTGCCATCGCCGGTCTGTTCCCGCAGCTCTCTGCCGTCCTTTCCGCTATCCCGCAGCCCGTCATCGGCGGCGCGACCGTCGGCGTCTTTGGCACCATCACCATGAACGGCGTGCGCATGTTCACCCGCGAGGGCCTCACGCAGCGCACCACCACCATCGTCGGTACCTCCGTCGTCTTTGGCCTGGGTATCTGGATGGCCAGCGGTTGCCTTGCCGGCGAGGGCATGCCCGCCTGGGTGTCCACCGTCATCGGCTCCAATGCCGTAACCCCCACCGCCATCATGGCCATTGTCCTTAACCTGATTCTTCCGCAGACGCCGGTTGTGGCTCAGCACATCGATGCTGCCAAGGACGCTGCCGTGGATCTGGTCTTGCCCGAGAGCAAGAAGTAACCAATTCGGTGCTATTCGTCGGCGGGCGCATCGCCTCGTCCGCCGACGTCATGCGGCGCCAAGCCGCACTTCAAAGGGTTTGTCCCTTTGGTGAAGCGTTGACGGGAGAGGGCCCGTTTCCGGTGTAGGCCGGCGCTTCGCACTCCGCCATGTCAGAGGTGTCAAACCCCGCCTCTGATGTCGAAGGGAGCATCCATGCTTCTGGTCGCTAACGGTTCCGTCTTTACCCGCAACGCTCAGGCCCCGTTCAGCCCCAACGGTGCGGTCGCCATTGACGGAGATACGATCGTCGAAGTGGGCCCCGAGTGCGAGCTCAAGGCCAAGTACCCGGATGCCGAGTACGTCGATGCCCGGGGCAACCTCATCATGCCCGGACTCATCAACTGCCACACCCACATCTACTCGGGTCTGGCCCGCGGCCTTGCCATTAAGGGCTGCAATCCCACCAACTTCCTGGAGAATCTTGAGCAGCAGTGGTGGAAGATCGACGACAACCTGACGCTCGACGGCACCAAGGCCAGCGCCTATGCCACGATTCTGGACTCCATCCGCGATGGCGTCACCACGATCTTCGATCACCACGCGAGCTTCTGCGAGATCCCGGGCAGCCTCTTTACCATTAAGGACGCCGCTCAGGAGCTTGGCATGCGTTCGTGCCTGTGCTACGAGGTCTCCGATCGCCGCGGCCAGGAAAAATGCGACCAGGCCATTGCCGAGAACGCCGAATTTGCCCAGTGGGCCGCCAAGGAGCGTCGCGATAACGACAATCATATGATCGCCGCCATGTTTGGCGGTCACGCCACCTTTACGCTTTCGGACGAGACCATGGACAAGATGGCCGAGGCCAACAACGGCCTGACCGGCTTCCACATCCATGTGTGCGAGGGCATGAATGACGTGTGGGACTCCCGCCTCAACCGCGGTGGCATCAGCCCTGTCGAGCGCCTGCTGCAGCACAACCTGCTGGGTCCCGACACCATGCTTGGCCACTGCATCCACGTGACGCCCGCCGAGATGGATATCGTCAAGGAGTCCGGCACCTGGCTGGTCAACAACCCCGAATCCAATATGGGCAACGCCGTGGGCTGCGCCCCCGTGCTCGAGTTCTTCCGCCGCGGTATCCCCGTGTGCATGGGCACCGACGCCTACACCCACGATATGCTCGAGAGCCTCAAGGTCTTCCTGATCATTCAGCGCCACAACGCCGCCATGCCCAACGTGGGCTGGTGCGAGGCCATGACCATGCTGTTCGAGAACAACGCCAAGATGGCCAGCAAGTACTTCGATCGCAAGCTCGGTGTGCTCGAGGCCGGCGCCGCTGCCGACGTCATCGTTATGGACTACAAGCCCTTTACGCCGCTGAGCGAGGAGAACATCGACGGCCACATGCTCTTTGGCATGATGGGCAAAAACTGCCGCACCACCATCATCAACGGCCGCGTCCTGTACAAGGATCGTGAGTTCGTTGGCATTGATGAGGACAAGATCAACGCGTGGACCATGGCTGAGTCCAAGAAGCTCTGGAGCACGCTCAACGATCGCACCTACTAATTCACAAGTAGATTCACGCGCGTCGGATGTTTTGCCGCATCCGACGCGCGTATAGGCGGCCTCCGCGGGGTCGCCGGCGCTGTGCTAGCGCTACACCGTATTTGCGCCCGCCGCGCGGTCTCGCCGGGCGTTACAGAGAGGAGCTCATTATGAGCGACATCATGAGGCCGATCCCGTTTTCGCAGCTGATGAACTGGATCATCGAGGAGCACAAGACCCAGGACGCCATCTTTGGCGTGCGCAAGATGGTCACGACCAACCAGGAGGGCGCGCTTCCCATTTTTGACGAGCGCATCGAGACTCCGTTTGGCCCGGCCGCCGGCCCCAATACGCAGCTTGCCCAAAACATCGTGGCATCCTACGTTGCCGGTTCCCGCTTCTTTGAGCTCAAGACCGTTCAGGTTATGGACGGCGAAGAGCTCTCCAAGTGTGTGAACAAGCCCTGCATCGTGGCGCAGGACGAGTGCTACAACTGCGAGTGGTCGACCGAGCTCGAGGTTCCGCAGGCCTTTGCCGAGTACGTGAAGGCATGGTTTGCCTGCCACCTGATCGCTCGCGAGTACGGTCTGGGCAGCCCGGACGGTTTTGTCTTTAACATGTCCGTGGGCTATGACCTCGAGGGTATTAAGAGCCCCAAGGTCGACGCCTACATCGAGGGCATGAAGGATGCCAGCGGCTCCGACGTCTGGAACGAGTGCCGCGCATGGGCGTTTGCCAACCTGGACAAGTTTGAGCATGTCGACGCCGCGTTTGTCGAGTCCATCCCGGCGCGCGTCTCCAACTCCATTACCGAGTCCACGCTGCATGGCTGCCCGCCGGCGGAGATCGAGCGCATCGCGACCTATCTGATTACCGAGAAGGGTCTCAACACCTACATCAAGTGCAACCCCACGCTGCTGGGCTATGAGTTTGCCCGCCAGCGTCTGAACGAGCTGGGCTTTGATTACATCGTCTTCGACGATACGCACTTCCGCGAGGACCTGCAGTGGGTCGATGCCGTGCCTATGTTCGAGCGCCTGATTGCCCTGTGTGCCGAGCGCGGGCTGGAGTTTGGCGTCAAGCTCACCAACACCTTCCCCGTCGACGTGACGAGAAACGAGCTGCCCTCCACCGAGATGTACATGTCGGGCCGTTCGCTGTTCTCGCTGACCATTGAGGCCGCCCGTCGCATTACCGAGCAGTTCGATGGCAAGCTGCGCATCAGCTACTCCGGTGGTGCCACGGTCTACAACATCCGCGCCCTGTACGATGCCGGCATTTGGCCCGTTACCCTGGCGACCGACGTGCTCAAGCCCGGTGGCTACGAGCGCTTTAGCCAGATGGCTGGCGAGTTTACCGACCTGGATGGCAAGCCGTTCGCGGGCGTCTCGCTCGAGGCCGTGACCGCGATCCAGACCGATTCGCTTACCAACCCGCTCTACAAAAAGCCGCTGCGTCCGCTGCCCGACCGCAAGGTCGCCGGCAAGAGCCCGCTTTCCGACTGCTTTACCACGCCGTGCCGTACGAGCTGCCCCATTCAGCAGGATATTCCCGCCTACCTGGCGGCTGTTGACGAGGGTCGCTACGAGGACGCGCTCAACATTATCATCGAGCGCAACGCCCTGCCGTTCATTACCGGCACCATCTGCCCGCATCCCTGCGGCCGTGCCTGCGAGCGTGCGTTCTACGAGCCCGAGGGCGCCCAGATTCGCGCCAGCAAGCTCAAGGCCGCCCGCGAGGCCATGACCGCCGTGCTGCCCAAGCTGCGCGCCCAGGCCATCGCAAACGACGGCGAGCGCAACGTTGCCGTTATCGGCGGCGGCCCGGCCGGCCTGGCGACGGCGTTCTTCCTGACGCGTGCCGGCGTGCCCGTCACCATCTTCGAGGCCCGCGACTCTCTCGGCGGCGTGGTCCGTCACGTGATCCCCGAGTTCCGTATCGCCAGCGACGATATCTCCCACGATGCCGAGCTCTGCCTGGCCTTTGGCGCCAAGGTGCAGCTCAACGCTCGCGTTGATTCCATCGACGAACTCAAGGCTCAAGGCTTTACTGACGTGGTCGTGGCCACCGGTGCCTGGATGCCCGGCTCTGCGGGCTTGGGCGAGGGTGCCGAGCTCGATGTGCTGGAGTTCCTCGAGGCCGCCAAGAAGGGCGAGAAACTCGAACTGGGCGAGGACGTCGTGGTCATTGGCGCCGGCAACACCGCCATGGATGCGGCCCGCGTGGCCAAGCGCCTTGCTGGCGTGAAGAACGTGCGCCTGGTGTATCGCCGCACCAAGAAGCAGATGCCCGCCGACGAGGAAGAGCTTGATCTTGCTCTTGCCGACGGTGTTGAGTTCTGCGAGCTGCTGGCCCCCAAGGCGCTTAACGGCGCCGTCCTGACCTGCGACGTTATGGAGCTTGGCGAGCCGGATGCAAGCGGCCGTCGCAGTCCCGTCGCCACGGGCGAGACCGTCGAGCTTTCCGCCACCACGGTGATCTGCGCCGTGGGCGAGGGCATCGATGCCAGCCTTTACGATGCCGCGGGCGTCGAGCACGACCGTCGCGGCCGCCTTGCCGCCACCTCCACCGGCGTCGAGGGCGTTTGGGCTGCGGGCGACTGCCGTCGCGGTCCTGCCACCGTGGTCGAGGCTATCGCCGACGCCGCGGAGGTCGCCCGTGCCATCGCCGGCGTGGACTTTAACAAGTACGCCGACTGCAACGAGCAGGCCGGCCGCGAGGACACCTGCTACGAGCGCAAGGGGTCGCTGTGCCGCGACAAGCGCAACTGCACTAAGACCCGCTGCCTGGGCTGCGGTTCGGTGTGCGAGGTCTGCTGCGACGTGTGCCCCAACCGCGCCAACGTGGCCATTAAGGTGCCGGGCCTGGCCAAGCATCAGGTCGTCCACGTCGATGGCATGTGCAACGAGTGCGGCAACTGCGCCGTGTTCTGCCCCTACCAGGAGGGTCGTCCCTACAAGGACAAGCTCACCCTGTTCTGGAGCGAGCAGGACATGGAGAACTCCGAGAACGAGGGCTTCCTGGCCGTGGGCGAGGATCACTTTAAGGTCCGCGTCGCCGGCACGGTCCGCACCGTCTCGGTCGATGCCGTCAACACTGGCCTTCCCGAGGCCGTCCGCCTGACCATCAGGGCTGTGCGCGACAACTATTCGTACCTTCTTAAGAAATAGGCGAGTCTCTTATGGCCAAATCCATTCAACATAACGTGGCCTACGTTGCCTGTGGAAGCGGTTGTGCCTCCGCAGGCGGCGACGCCCGCTGCAACGAAGGCTGCATTGGCTGTGGCGCCTGCGTCACGGCCTGCCCCCACGGCGCCATTGCGCTGGTCGATGGCATCGCCCGCGTGGATCGCTCAAAGTGCACGGGTTGTGGCCTGTGCGGCATGGCGTGCCCGCAGCGCGTGATCGCCTTCGTTCCTGGCTACCAGAATATCCTGGTGCGCTGCAACAACACCGATAAGGGCGCCATCGCCCGCAAGATCTGCGACACGAGCTGCATCGGTTGCGGTATGTGCGCCAAAAAGTGCCCTGCCGGCGCTATCCGCATCGAGGACAACTGCGCCCACATCGACGGCGCCGACTGCCTGTCGTGTGGTATGTGCGCCGTCGTGTGCCCGCATGGCGCCATCCACGACCGCACCGGCATCGCCGCCGGCGTGTAGAGGGGAATCACCATGGCACAGGAATTCACTTTTACCGTTAACGGCGTCGAGCGCACGACGACCCAAAACAAACCGTTGCTGCGTTTTCTGCGCGACGACCTGCACATTCACTCCGCCAAGGACGGCTGCTCCGAGGGCGCCTGCGGTACCTGCACCATCCACGTGGACGGTGCGGCCGTCAAGGCGTGCGTGCTGACCACCGCTCTTGCCGCCGGCCGCAACATCGTGACCGTCGAGGGCCTGCCCGAGGACGTGCGCGAGGCCTTTGTGTACGCCTTTGGCGCCGTGGGCGCCGTGCAGTGCGGTTTTTGCATCCCCGGCATGGTCATGGCGGGTGCAGCGCTCATCGCCGAGGATCCCGAGCCCACCGAGGAGCAGATCAAGTACGCCATCCGCGGCAACGTCTGCCGTTGCACTGGCTACAAAAAGATCATCGAGGGCATTTCGCTGGCGGCCGCGGTGCTCCGCGGCGAAAAGCAGATCGACGAGGACTTGGAGCGCGGCGACGACTACGGCGTGGGCAAGCGCGCCTTCCGTATCGACGTGCGCAAGAAGGTGCTCGGCGAGGGTAAGTACCCCGACGACATCGACGAACTCGATCAGCCGGGCCTGACCTATGCCAGCGCCGTGCGCTCCAAGTACCCGCGCGCCCGCGTGCTCTCCATCGATACCTCCAAGGCCGAGGCCCTGCCCGGCGTGGTGGGCATTCTGCGCGCCGAGGACGTGCCAGTCAACCAGGTCGGCCACCTTATCCAGGACTGGGACGTCATGATCGCCCAGGGCGATATCACCCGCTGCGTGGGTGACGCCATCGTGCTGGTGGTTGCCGAGGACGAGGCGACGCTCGAGAAGGCCAAGAAGCTCGTAAAGATCGATTACGAGCCGCTGGAGCCCGTGCGCAACATCGCCGAGGCCAAGGCCACCGACGCCCCACGCCTGCACGACAGCTTCTTTGCCTTTGGCAACACGGTGGAGCTCAAGGACAATGTATGCCAGAGCCGTCACGTGACGCGTGGCGACGCCGCCAAGGCACTGGCGGAGAGCGCGTTCACCGTGACGCAGCGCTTTACCACGCCCTTTACCGAGCATGCCTTCTTGGAGCCCGAGTGCGCCGTCGCCTTCCCGTACAAGAACGGCGTCAAGGTGCAGTCGACCGATCAAGGTGCCTACGATACGCGCAAAGAGTGTGCCCACATGTTTGGCTGGGACAACGAGCCCGAGCGCGTGGTCGTCGAGACCATGCTCGTGGGCGGCGGCTTTGGCGGTAAAGAGGACGTGTCCATCCAGCATCTGGCCGCGCTCGCCGCATATAAGTTTCAGCGTCCTGTGAAGTGCAAGCTCACGCGTACCGAGTCGCTCGCTTTCCATCCCAAGCGCCATGCCATGGACGGCACCTTTACGCTGGGTTGCGACGCCGAGGGCAACTTTACCGGCCTGGACTGCGAGATCAACTTCGATACCGGAGCCTACGCTTCGCTGTGCGGCCCGGTGCTCGAGCGCGCCTGCACGCATGCCGTCGGCCCCTACAAGTACCAGAACACCGACATTCGCGGTTTTGGCTACTACACCAACAATCCGCCCGCCGGTGCGTACCGTGGCTTTGGCGTCTGCCAGTCCGAGTTTGCGCTCGAGAGCTTGATTGACCTGCTGGCAGAGAAGGTCGGCCTGGATCCGTGGGAGATTCGCTACCGCAACGCCATCGAGCCGGGCGAGGTTTTGCCCAACGGCCAGATTGCCGACTGCTCCACGGCGCTGAAGGAGACGCTGCTCGAGGTCAAGGATGCCTACTATGCGCATCCCGGACATGCCGGTATCGCCTGCGCCATGAAGAACGCCGGCGTGGGCGTTGGCCTGCCCGATGCCGGCCGCTGCAAGATTCGCATCGAGGACGGCGTGGCTGTGGTCTATGCCGCCACGTCCGACATCGGCCAGGGCTGCAACACCGTCTTTTTGCAGGACGTTGCCGAGGCATGCGGCCTGCCGCTTCGCTGCATTGCCAACGGCGAGTGCTCCACCGAGAACGCTCCCGACTCCGGCACCACGTCTGGTTCGCGTCAGACGGTCGTGACCGGCGAGGCCGTGCGCGGTGCCGCCTTCCTGCTGCGCGATGCCATGCTTGACACCGAGGCCGGCAAGCCTGCGCCTACCGCCCCGGTGAGCGCGCATGGCGACGGCGTCAAGATCGAGTACGACGACGGTCGCGCCTATCAGCTGCGCACACAGGAACTCGTCGCCGGCCAGGGTATGCATCCTCAGGATCCCGCGGCAGCCATCAAGGCGCTCGAGGGATGTGAGTTTGGCTACGTGTACCTGGAGCCGACCGACAAGCTGGGTGCGGATGTTCCCAATCCCAAGAGCCACATCTGCTACGGCTTTGCCACGCATGTGGTCATTTTGGATGATGACGGCCGCGTGAGCGAGGTCTATGCCGCGCACGATTCCGGCAAGGTGGTCAACCCCATCTCCATCCAGGGTCAGATCGAAGGTGGCGTGCTCATGGGCATGGGCTATGCGCTTACCGAGGACTGGCCGCTCAAGGACTGCGTGCCCCAGGCAAGGTACGGCACGCTCGGGTTGTTCCGTGCGCCCGAGATTCCGGATATCCACGCCATTTACGTGGAGAAGGACGAGCTGCTGCCCGTGGCATACGGCGGCAAGGGCATCGGCGAGATCGCAACGATCCCCACGGCGCCCGCCGTGCAGAACGCCTACCGCACGTTTGACGGCAAGCTGCGTCCCGATCTGCCCATGGTGGATACGCCCTACAGCCGCGCCCGTCGCCGCGGGTAGGGTAGAGCGTGGACAGCCATTGTTGACGGGCAGTTCGCGCTCAGCATCAACTACATACGCTGCGCCTTTGGCCCCGGCTCCATCGCGAGTCGGGGCCTTTTGTTTGGAGCGGAAACTGCGTCCCGGAATTGCCACTCGGAATGGGACGCGCTTTCCGGATGGCATGTTTGGCGGAAACTACGGCCCAGTTTCTGGCTCCAGAACGGGATACATTTTCCGGAACGGTCCACGTGCGGGGGTGTACCTCCCCTTTTCGTGCTCCGCTTGTCGAATTACGTTATAGCTAGACATATTATAGGAAGGTATAATATAGCTAGCTATAACGTAAAGGAAGGATGGCCCTATGTTTATCGGAAGAACAGCGGAAATGTCCGAGCTCAATCGACTGTATGGCACGGGCTCCTTTGAGATGCCTGTGATTTACGGCCGCCGTCGCGTGGGCAAAACGCGTCTTATCACAGAGTTCATCCAAGGCAAGAAGGCTATTTACTTTCAAGCTCGTCGTACCAATGCAGAGGCAAACCTGCATGGCTTTAGCCAGGCGATACTTGCAGGCTCGGTTGGTGCTGCAGGCGTGTCGTTTCGTAGTCTTGACGAAGCGTTCGATGTATTGGCCACCATGGCTCGCGCGGAACGTTTGATTGTCGTGATTGACGAGTATCCCTATCTCGCCCAATCGAATCCCGAGATCAGCTCGTTGCTGCAAGACAAGATTGATCACCTGTACAAAGAGACCAGGCTCATGCTTATCCTGTGCGGGTCGTCGCTTTCGTTCATGGAAGAGCAGGTGCTGGGCTACGAGAGTCCGCTATACGGTAGGCGTACGGCCCAGTTTAAGATCATGCCGCTCGATTTTACGACGACCCTCGGCCTGTGGCAGGGCATGAGTCGCGAAGACGCTGCGGTTTGCTACGGCATGACGGGCGGCATTCCTGCATATATCGAGAAAGTCGATCCTGTCGCACCGCTCAAGGACAACATCAAACGTCTTTTTCTTACTCCTACGGGCTATCTCTTTGAGGAGCCGAGTAACCTGCTATTGCAAGAGTGCCGCAATCCCGAGCAATATGATGCGATCGTGCAAGCAATTGCTCAGGGGCGCTCGAAGATCTCGGAGATTGCGAGCTCTACGGGAATCCCTGCGAGCAACGTAAAGAGCTATGTGGATAAGCTGGCGTCGCTTGGGATTGTCGAGCGCGAGCTGCCCCTAAACGAGACGAGCAATAAGCGAGCCGTGTATCTGCTGAGCGACCAGATGTTTAGGTTCTGGTATAAGTTTGTGCCGCAGAACATTGGGCTGATTCAAAACGATATGGCCGAGATGGCGTATGAGCGCATTGAGCCGCACGTATCGGATTACATGGGTACGGTCTTTGAGCTTATATGCAGACAATACGTGTACGAACTCGCGCGCGCGGGCCAGCTCGATGTGGTTCCGGCGAGCGTCGGGCGCTGGTGGGGGACGGACAATCGCACACATACGCAGGAAGAAATCGACTTGATTGTTGACGATGGCGAGGGCACTGCGCTGTTTGCGGAGTGCAAATGGCGCAATGAACCGGTAGGCGAGGATGTTCTGGAAAAGCTCGTGTACCGAAGCGAGCTCTTTAGGCGGCAGCATAAAAGCTATGCACTATTCTCAAAAAGCGGCTTTACGCAGGGATGTCGGGATGCCGCGGAGAGCAGGGGAGACGTCAAGCTGATCTCGTTTGCCGAGATGTGAGGGGCCACCCTGTGTTTGTGTCCGCACGGGCAGCTACGCTTACTGTGATGTGACCGTTCGAGGAACGAGCGACAAGCAAAGGAGAAAGGCCCTAACCGTGTCAGCTGAAAAGACGCCGGGTATCTCGGCTATCGATACGACGAACTTTGCGCGCCAGATTGTGCTGGACTTTGAGTTTGCGCCGGTGCCAAAACAGCGCCAGCGACGTGGGCTGCGCAACGAGATTATCGAGGTCGGCGCCGTCAAGCTCGATTACCACGGCAACGTTATGGGCGAGTTCTCGCAGTTTGTGCAGACGGAATTTACCGAAGGCGTTGCGTTTCCCGTCCGCGAGCTCACAGGGATATCGGCCGTGGACACCGCGATGGCCGACCCGCTCTACATGGTGATCAAAAGGCTCAGCGATTGGATCGGTCGCTACTCCGCTCAGATAGTTTGCTGGAGCGGGACGGATCGTCGACAGCTTTTGACCTGTCTCTTATACACATCTCCGAGCCCACGAGACCGGAGCCTATCTC
>URBB01000061.1 GCA_900545835.1 uncultured Collinsella sp.
TCGTCGGTCGCGTACCAAAGTACGCTTCCCTCCTCTTTCACGTCACCTTGCTCGCCTAGGGGCGTTTTCGCTGACTTATGCTCAACCTGCGGCGTTGTCTTGCTCCATGCGGCAGTTAGGGACGTTCCTTTTTTGCCGGCAGTTTGGGACACTCCTTGGGTAGTCATTGGGTGTTTGACTAGTCGTTTAAGAACGTCCCCAACGACTAGGTTGTGTATATTACTTTGCGAGTTTATTCAATCGATATTGTGGGTTATTAAGCTGCTTGCCTGCTCAAAGTAATTATCAGTATTCCTCTGCTATCAAAATTAATGCTCAAAAAATCGTCCAAGAAGTCGCAAGCCATTTTTTGACGTGTCGCTCGTCAAGCGATTCGGCAAGTGTTTGGTTAGATATTGGTCAGTTTTGGGGCAACCTTGCCAAAAGCTTGACGGATGCAAATCTAGACGTCGACAAATGAGCACTTCGATTGCGCCGCGAGCAAAAATCTGGGCTGATTCTCGATAATCGCTTCCAATCGTCCCTTACCGCGTGCCACCCTCGCGTACAATCTGCTCCGACATTCACGCGCCGCCTGGCGCTCAAGAGGGGAGGACCCCATGGCAAACGAGATCTGGACCATCAAGCGTTGTCTCGAGTGGACCAAGGAGTACCTGGCCGAGCGCGGCGAGGAGCATCCCCGTCTTTCTGCCGAGTGGCTGCTATGCGCGGCTACGGGTCTGGCGCGCATCGACTTATATATGCGAATGGACGAGACGCTCGATGCGGCCCAGCTGGAGACCATGCATGCGGCGGTCGTCCGCCGCGCCAAGGGCGAACCGCTGCAGTACATCACGGGCAGCACGCAGTTTCGTATGATCGACGTCGCGTGCGCCCCCGGCGTACTCATCCCACGCCCCGAGACCGAGATGCTCGTCGAGGAAGTCCTCAGCTACCTGGACGCCGAGGTGCTGAGCCCCGAGGCTGCTGCCCGTCAGCGTGTTGAGCTGCCTTGGAACGATGAGGTCGAAGAGGCCCGCAAAGCCGAGGCGGCGCTGGCCGACGAGCGCGCGACTGCCGAGCGCCGTGCCGCTAACCTGACGGCTGCCGATGAGGCGGCGTTAGGCGGCGACGTACTGGGCAGCCGTGCCTATGCCGAGGAACTGGCCGACCGCGAGGCCGAGGAAGCCGCCGCGCAGGCAGCAGAAGCCGAAGCCGCGGAAGCCGCCGAGCCCGAGCTCGACGAATACGGCATCGCCATCGAGAGCAACGACCAGCAGGCGACTCCCACGCAAGACGCCGCCGAGGCTAACGAGTCCGCTCCGACCGAGCCCCGCACCGCCCGCGTCCTCGAGGTCGGTTGCGGCACGGGCTGCATCTCGCTCTCGCTTGCCTGGGAGCGCCGCGGCCACGTCACCTGCACCGCTACCGATATCGAGCCGCGCGCCATCGACCTTGCTATCAAAAACCGCGATGCGCTTGGCCTCACGGCAGACGAGGTCGCCTTTAGCCTCACCAACTTGGTGAGTTCCGTTCCCCGCGAAGAGTGGGGCACCTTTGACGTGCTCGTCTCCAATCCGCCCTACATCCCCACCGATGTCATGCGCTCGCTGCCGCACGAGGTCAAGGACTTTGAGCCCGACCTGGCGCTCGAGGGCGGTGCCGACGGCCTGGATATCTTCCGCCGCCTGCTCAACGCGGCCCCCTATATGTTGCGCGCCGGCGGCCTCTTTGCCTGCGAGCTCTACGAGGGCGCTCTCGACGCCGCCGCCGAGCTCTGCCGCCAAGCGGGCCTGTCGGATGTGCACATCGTCCGCGACCTCACCGATCGTCCCCGCATCGTCCGAGCCGTCGTCACGGAGCCCAAACAGCGTCAGTAATATTTATTAACTGATTCATTTCTAATTATAAAGCAATTTATAATTATCTCGGTTGGTAGCTGGTAGCCGAGGGGGTCATAATGAAACAACGATTTACCTATGACTGCGTTCTCATAAAAGAAGACGACGGTTACTGTGCCAGCTTCCCGCAGGTCCCCGGGGCCTTTGCCGATGGCGATACGCGCGAAGAAGCAATAGCTCATGCCATCGAGGCGCTGATGGCGTTTTTGGCCGACGATCTTAACAATGGTCGGGCTCCGGCTGGGTACGAGCGTTCGGCCGAGGTCGTGGCCCTTTCAGTCGAAATCGACCACGAGGACGCTCGGGAAGCGGCGTGTCGAACGTTTAAGGACGCGGCGGCGGACCTCAGGGTTTCCGCACCGCGAATCACTGCGCTGGTCAAAGCCGGCAAACTCGATGTTGAGCTTGTCGACGGCCGTCGGATGATTACGATCGACAGCATCGAGCGTTACGCCGCTCAGGAACGCCATGCCGGCAGGCCAAAGAAGTTCGTCGCAGTCCAATAACCCCTCGTTGCCTACTGATCTCGGGCTTCACTTCTGCAAAAAAGACCCTTCGAGCCTATTTCCGCTCTTGCAATATACCGTAAAACTTCTACTATAGAAGGAGAAAGGTATGTCAAATCAGCCGCATCGATACCGCATTGTGCTCGATTACATCGAGCCTTGGCTCGATGAGCAGGGTAAGGAGGCTCGATCAAGATGGAGCTGCATGAGTATATGGAATCACGCGGGATAGCGCGTGAATCTATTGCCGCCGAGCAGGAGAAAACTCGTGAACGTATCGAAGCCTATAAGCTCGCTCAAATTCGCAAACTAAAGGATCTGACGCAGGCCTCGGTGGCCCAGTCGATGGGTGTTTCTCAAAAACGCATATCGGAGCTCGAGCGCGGGGAGCTGGGATCAATGAGGCTCGACACGCTGAGCAGGTACGCAGAAAGTCTCGGCGGAAAGCTTGTCGCAAGCATTGAGTTTCCCGATCGTACCGTTACGCTTGCTCGCTAAAAATCTGCAATAACCCCCTCACTTTCACCGACTACTACGGCCGCTCACCAAACCAACATGCGCTCTGGGCAAATAGATTGAACGTTTCGTGCGAGAATGCCCCACAGTAAACAAACTTGCACCAGAGCGTAAGGGGCTGGCATACACATGCAGACGGTCTATCGGGTATACGAGGGAGCGCGCGAGCCGCATCGGCTTGCCGTCGAGCGTACGGCCGAGGTGCTCGGTCGCGGCGGCCTGGCACTGATCCCGACCGAGACCGTCTATGGCGTCGCCGTGGCAGTCAATGCCTTCTCCGATGCCGTCCCCCAAGATACAAGCGAGTTCCCGTCGTGGTCATGCGACCCGCAAGCCACCGTCAACGGCGCCGCAGTCCCTGCGCTCGGCACCGGCTATCGCCGTATCTTCACTCTCAAGCAACGTGAACTCACGCAAACCGTTGCTTGGCTGGTCGATGGCGTCGAAGCACTCGACCGCTATGGAGTGGATATCCCTAACGAGGCCCGCGTACTCGCGCGACGATGCTGGCCGGGAGCCCTGACTATCGTGATTAAGGCAGCCCCCTGCGTGCCGACCTTTATGCGCGCCGCCGATGACACCGTGGCCCTGCGCGCGTCGGCCTCGCCTGTGGTGCAGGCGCTCATCCGCGCCTGCGGCAGTCCCCTTGCCTGCACGAGCGCCAACACGCACGGCGCGCCTTCGCCGGCAAGCTTTGCCGCCGTCGAAGGTCGCATCCTGGAGGGGGTCGATGTTGCCGTCGACGCCGGTGAGACCCCGTGTCGCGACGCCTCGACCATCGTGTCGTTCCAGCACGGCGGGCTCCAGATCCTGCGCCAAGGCGCACTTCCCGCATCAGAGATCGAACGGGTCCTGTCCGACCCGATGCAATAGAAAGGTGTAAGCGATGTCGTTGAATCTGGGCAGCCTGGGCATGGAAGATGCCTCGTTTAACTTTGGCGGTTCCTACATCATGGCGCTCGACTGCGGCACCACTTCGGTACTTGCGACCATCGTCGACGAGTACGGATGCATCGTCGCGCAGGCACGTCGCAGCGTCAAAACCAGCTTCCCGCGTCCCGGCTGGGTGGAGCAAGACCCCATGACGGTCCTTGCCAGCCAGATCGCGGTCATGATGGAAGTCCAGTTTAAGAGCGGTATCCACTCCGACCGCATTGCCGCCATCGGCATCTCCAACCAGCGCGAGACCACGGTGGTCTGGGACCGCGTGAGCGGCCAGCCCATCTATAACGCCATCGTATGGCAGTGCCGTCGTACCGCGCCGGCGATCGACGCGTTGGTTGAACAGGGTTGCGAGGAGCTGGTGCGCTCCCGCACGGGACTCACGCTCGATCCGTATTTCTCGGCTTCCAAGGTGCAGTGGATCCTCGACAACGTCGACGGTGCGCGTGAGAGCGCGGCGGCGGGCGACCTCATGTTCGGCACCATCGACACCTGGCTCATCTACAACCTCACCGGCGGCCAGGTCTTTGCCACCGACTACACCAATGCCAGCCGCACGGCACTCTTTAATATTCATACGCTCGATTGGGACGACGACCTGCTGGCGCTCTTTGACGTTCCACGTTCCATGATGCCCGAGGTTCGCTGGAGCTCGGGCGACTACGGCCGCGTCGCGAGCGACATCATGACCAACATGCCGCCCATCATGGGTGTGGCGGGCGACCAGCAGGCATCGCTGTTCGGTCACTGCTGCTTCTATCCCGGCCAGACCAAAAACACCTATGGCACGGGCTGCTTTATGCTCATGAACACCGGCGACGAGATCGTCGAATCCAAGAATGGCCTGGTCTCCACCATCGGTATCGCTGCGGACGGCAAAGTCAGCTATGCGCTCGAGGGCTCTATTTTTGCCGCCGGCTCAACGATGAACTGGCTTCGCAACAACATGGGCATCATCTCGAGCGTGAGTGAGTCCGCGCAACTCGCCACTTCGATCAGCGACAACGAGGGCTGCTACTTCGTTCCCGCCTTTGCGGGTTTGGGTGCTCCCTGGTGGGACCCGCATGCCCGCGGTATCGTGTGCGGTCTGACCGGCGCCTCGAGCCGTGCGACCATCGTGCGCGCCGCCTGCGAATCCATGGCATATCAGAGCTACGACGTGCTGCGCGCCATGGAGCAGGACGTGGGGCTTTCGATCGAGCGCCTGTCTGTCGATGGCGGTGCCTCGCGCAACGAGTTCATCATGCAATTTCAGGCCGACCTGCTGGATATCCCCGTGCTGCAATGCGAGACGGTGGAGACCACGGCAATCGGTGCCGCGTACTTGGCGGGTCTTGCCGTCGGCTATTGGGAAGACCTGGAAGAGCTGGAGCAAAATGCCCAGATCGTTAGGACCTTCCTTCCCCACATGTCCGCCGTGCGCCGCGAGCAAAACCTTGCGGGCTGGCGTGATGCAGTCAAGCGCTCGCTCAGTACCGCACAGTAGGGCCGCGGTGGGCTGCTCGATACAACAAACCGCTAAACTAATGCATGGCGTGCGGTGGCGACATTGCTGCGCGCCTTGTCAGCAAGGCCATCTTCCGGCCGCAATGAAAGGGGCATCAACCCATGACCGTCACCTACGATACGTCCCGTGTGACCCTTGTCGATCACCCACTCGTCCAGCACAAGCTGTCGATCTTGCGCGACAAGAGCACCGGCACCAACCAGTTCCGCCAGCTCGTGCGCGAACTCGCGCTTTTTGACGGCTACGAGGCCATGCGCAACCTGCCCATGGAAGACGTCGAGGTCGAGACCCCCATCACCACCGCCACGTTTAAGCAGCTTGCCGGCAAAAAGCTCGCCATCGTTCCCATCCTTCGTGCAGGCCTTGGCATGGTCGACGGCATTCTCGACCTGGTGCCCTCTGCCCGCGTGGGCCACATCGGTATGGAGCGCGACGAGGTTACCCACGAGCCGCATGAGTACTACTGCAAGATGCCCAAGGATATCGACCAGCGTATCTGCCTGGTCGTCGACCCCATGCTCGCCACGGGCGGTTCGGCCGAGATGGCCATCAGCTACCTGCGCGAGCGCGGTGTCAAGGACATCCGCATGCTGTGCATCGTCGCGGCCCCCGAGGGTCTCAAGTCGCTGACCGAGAAGGACCCAGATGTGCATATCTATACCTGCGCTATCGATGACCATCTCAACGAGGCTGCCTACATCGTTCCCGGCCTGGGCGACGCCGGCGATCGCATCTACGGCACGCTCTAGTCGCTGGGCTAAGACGGCCGCGGCTGCAAATAGGAAGAAATGGTGCGCGCGGGCAAGTAGAAGACGCCTGTGCGCACCTTTAGTTAATGGACGTTTTGCCCTGCAGGGTTCGAGAAAAACGTATTACCGTACCTGCGGCATAAAGAAGGTCTTAAGAAAACGAACAGGTGCGTATTAACCGATGCTTTTTCGGTTGTACTTTAGCGATTGGCTCGTACAATAGTCACCAATGTTTGGCGGGAACTGTTCTGTGAGGCGTTAAAAAAGGAAAGTGAGGACGCCAATGTTTCAGATAGCCGATCTGCTCGCTATCGTTGCAGGCGCCATCGCGGGCGCGGTCGCCTTTCTTCCCTTTGTCTTTACGCTCAAGCCGGTTCTTGACGATAAGCAGAATGCGGACATGCTCAAGGGTATGGTGAGTCTGGCGGTCTCGGCGATCGCCCTGCTCGTCTTTACCTTGGTTGTGTTTGTGTTGTTCGGAGAGGCATTTCGCATGTTCCTCCTGGGCGAGGCGATCGGCTTCGTGGCCTTTATGGCCGCCTGCACGGTTCGTGTCGCCAAGGCGCTGCGAGATCCTCATGAGGTCGAAAGGTAAGTCGTGGAAATTTTTGAAAAGCTGCCTGATGAGATTAATCATCTGGTCAGCGAGTTCAGCTCCACCCCTGTCGTGGGCGATCTGAGCTGCGGCATCACGCAGTACTCGTTTTGGCTGATCGTCTCCACGATCGTGCTCCTGATCGTCCTGGCCGTGTTCAAGAAGAAGCAGACCCTGGTTCCCAAGGGCTTCTTCGTCAACGGTTTCGAGTACATCATCGAGTACGTCGAGAACGATATCGGCAAGGGCGTCGTGGGCGAGAACTGGAAGAAGCACTTCCCGTTCCTGTGCTCGCTTTTCCTGTTCATCCTGATCAATAACATGATCGGCCTGATCCCGGGAATGAAGCCCGGCACCGGCGCAATCGGCTCCACTGCCGCGCTCGCCATCTTCGCCTTCGTGTACTTCATCTACTACGGATGCAAGGCTCACGGCGTGATCGGCTACATCAAGAGCCTCGCCCCGCAGGGCGTGAGCTTCCCGATGAACGTGCTCGTGTGGGTCGTCGAGCTTTTCTCGACCTTCCTGCGCCTCATCACGCTCGCCGTCCGTCTGTTCTGCAACATGTTCGCAGGACACGTGGTCATGGGCTCGTTCGCCATCATGGCGAGCATGTTCATGCAGCCGCTGCTTCAGCAGGTTTCCGCGGCCCACGCCGTCGGCGCCCTGCCTTCGCTGGCCTGGCTTGCCATCCTCATCCTGATCTATGCGATCGAGCTTGTGGTCGGCGCCATCCAGGCTTACGTCTTCACGGTCCTTACCGCCGTGTATGTCTCTGAGGCAGAGGAGGTCGCGGAGGAGGAGTAGTCTTCCGTTCGCGCCTTAAAGGTAAGGCAATTCGTTAAACCGCCGGTGCCCGTACCCATGGAGCCCGGCAGTTATAAAAAGGTTATCCTGCGTGAAATAAGACACGCACGACAAAGGAGGAATCGTGGGAGTTATCGGTTACGGTCTCGGTGTTATCGGCGCTGGTCTTGCTATCGGCCTGTCTGCTCTGGGTGCTACGGGTGCTATGGCCCGTCAGCCTGAGGTCCAGGGCCGCGTGTTCACCGTCTTCATCATGGGCTCCGCCTTCGGCGAGGCTCTGGCTCTGATCGGCTTCGTTGTCGCGCTGATCGTTAAATAGCACGGAGCGTCAAGTATGAATCTTTCATCCCAGAAGAGCGCGATCGCACTCTCCGCGTCCGCGGCCGCGCTGCTCATGCCGGTTTCCGCGTTCGCCGAGGACGGCGCCGCCGGTGCGGACATCCTCATCCCTAAGATGGCGGAGTTCATCCCGGCGCTTATCGCCTTCCTGATTATCTGGATCGTGCTGGCCAAGGTCGCCCTGCCGGGCATCATGAAAACCATGGAGGAGCGCGGCAAGAAGATCGAGGAGAGCCTCGACGAGGCCGAGAAGACCAAGCAGGAGGCTATCGCCAAGCGCGCTGAGTCCGACTCGATCGTCACCGACGCCCGTCGTCAGGCTGCCGACATCGTTCTCGAGGCCCGTAAGGACGCCGAGTCCGAGCGCGCCCGTATCATCGAGGCTGCTCACAAGGAGGCCGAGGAGATCATCGCCAAGGCCCATACGACCGTCGAGGACGAGCGCAAGTCCATCTACGCCGGTGCCGCGAACTCCATCGCCGACCTGTCCGTTGCCGTCGCCACCAAGATCGTGGGCGAGGCACTCGAGAACGAGGCCGAGCAGAAGAAGCTCATCGAGCGCTACATCCAGGAAGCAGGTAGCCTGAATGCCGACTAGCCGCTATCAGGACAAAGTGCTCGAGACCTACGCGCGCTCCCTTCTGGAAGCCGCCAAGGCCGAGAACCATGTGTTCGAGGACCTCGAGATGATCGAGCGCTTGGCTTCTGCCAACCCCGAGATCATCGCCGTGCTCGACACCATGTCCAAGCGCGACCAGCTCGACCTTCTTCCCAAGGTGGCAGCTGCCTTTAAGTATGTTGCCGAGGAAGACGAGGATGTAGTGGGCGTGACCGTCACCACGGCGATCCCGCTCGACGACGAGCTGCGTCAAACCATCACTAAGAAATGCGAGCAGGACTTCGGCCGCAAAGTATTCCTTATCGAGCAGGTCGACCCGTCTATCGTGGGCGGCCTGGTGCTCGAGGCCCGCGGCGAGCGTCGTGACATTACCGTCAAGACGCAGCTGCGCATCGCGCAGGAGACCCTCGCAAACTCTGCTAATTCGTACGGAGGTGAAGCCTAATGTCCGAAACCCTCAATGCCCAGGATATCGCCAAGAAACTGCAGGAGCAGCTCACGAGCCTCTCCGCGACGGTCGATACGCATGAGGTTTCAACGGTCGACGAGGTAGGCGACGGCATCGCGCGCGTCTCCGGCCTCAAGAGCGCCATGGCAGGCGAGCTTCTGGAGTTCAAGAGCTCCGATACCGGTGAGACCGTCTTCGGCCTTGCCCAGAACCTTGACCGTGACGAGGTCGGCGCCGTTCTGTTTGGTGCCGTCGACTCCATCAAGGAAGGCGACGAGTGCCGCACCACTGGCCGCATTATGGATATCCCTGTGAGCCGCGCCATGCTCGGCCGCGTCGTCAATCCGCTCGGCCAGCCCATCGACGGCCTGGGCGACATCGTCGCCACGCACCGTCGTCCCATTGAGTTCAAGGCCCCCGGCGTCATCGACCGTACCCCGGTGTGCGAGCCGGTTCAGACCGGCCTGTTGGCCATCGACTCCATGGTGCCTATTGGTCGCGGTCAGCGAGAGCTCATCATCGGCGACCGTAAGACCGGTAAGACCGCCATTGCCATCGACGCTATCCTCAACCAGCGCGGCAAGGGCATGGTCTGCATCTATGTCGCCATCGGCCAGAAGGCCTCCACGGTTGCCAACATCCGCGAGACCCTCGCTCAGCACGGTGCGCTCGACTACACCATCATCGTTTCGGCCACCGCTGCCGATTCCGCCCCTATGCAGTACATCGCGCCTATGGCCGGTGCCGCTATCGGCGAGTTCTTCATGTACAACGGCGAGGACGGCAAGCCCGCCAGCGAGACCAACCCCGGCGGTCACGTGCTCGTCATCTACGATGACCTGTCCAAGCAGGCTGTGGCCTACCGTCAGATGTCGCTGACGCTGCATCGTCCGCCCGGACGCGAGGCCTATCCTGGTGACATCTTCTACCTGCACTCTCGTCTGCTCGAGCGTGCTGTCAAGATGTCCAAGAAGAACGGTTACGGCTCCATGACAGCTCTGCCGATCATCGAGACCCAGGACGGCGACGTCTCGGCCTACATTCCGACCAACGTCATTTCCATTACCGATGGTCAGATCTACCTGCAGTCCGAGCTCTTCTTCCAGGGCCAGCGCCCGGCAGTCGACGTGGGCATTTCCGTGTCCCGCGTCGGTGGCGATGCGCAGACCAAGGCCATGAAGCAGGTCGCCGGCAACCTCCGTCTGGACCTCGCTTCCTATCAGGAGCTCGCTGGCTTTACGCAGTTTGGCTCCGACCTTGACGAGGCTACTCAGAAGCAGCTGACCCATGGTGCCCGCATGACCGAGCTCCTTAAGCAGCCGCGCTACAAGCCGTTTGAGGTTGGCGAGCAGATCGTTACGCTGTTCGCTGGCAACGAGGGCTTCCTGGATGACCTGGAGATTGCCGACGTGCTGCCTTTCCGTGCCGAGCTCATCGAGTACATGGACAATGGCTTTGGCTCGCTGCTCGACAAGGTTCGCGCCAAGAAGATCGATGATGACACCAAGGCTGAGCTCCTGCGCGTCATCGGTGACTTCAAGCAGCAGTTCATGGCCAAGCACCATTCGGATGTTTCTGGATCAGAGGAGAACTAAGCCCCATGGCCAACCTTCGCGACATTAAGAAGCGAATCTCCTCGGTTACCACGACCAAGCAGATCACGCGCACGATGGAGATGGTCTCTACGGCCAAGATCCGTCGTGCTCTCGATCGCTCCAAGCAGGCCGAGCCCTATAAGGAGGCGCTGACCGACGTCATGTTGACGGTCGCCGGCGACGCCTCCTGTTCGGGCACCGATCCCATGCTGCAGAAGCATGAGAGCGTCAAGCATGGCCTGATTGTCGTTATTGCCTCGGACCGCGGCCTTGCCGGCGGTTTCAATACGACGGTGGAGCGCACGGCCGAAAAGCTCGCCGCTTCTTGGGCGAACGACGGCATCGAGTGCGAGATCATCACGTGTGGGCGCAAACCGGCCACGTATTTCCGTGACCGCGCAAACGTTGTCATGCACTTTGAGGGCAACTCCTCTGAGCCCGATTTCAATCAGGCCCGCATGATCTCCTCTCATATCTGCGATGCGTATCGTGCCAGTGAGCTTGACCGTGTCGAGCTTGTCTACCACCACGCCAAGAACCGCGTGGATCAGGAGCTTCGCGTCGAGCATCTGTTGCCGCTCGACCCCGAGATGATCGCTATGGCCCACGGTCCGCGTAAGAACGAGACCGACGCCCCTAAGCGCATCTCGTCCACGTTCGAGTTCGTGCCCTCTCCCGAGCATGTTCTCGGCAAGCTTGTGCCGTCTTATATCCTGACGGTCATCTACCAGGCCCTGATCGATTCGGCGGCTGCCGAGCAGGGTGCACGCCGCAAGGCCATGCACTCCGCGACGGAAAACGCCACCGCGATCATCTCGACCCTTACCCGCACGTATAGTCGCGTGCGCCAGGCTTCGATCACGACCGAGATTAACGAGATCGTCGGCGGAGCCTCAGCATTGGAGGAACAGTAATGGCTAATAACACCGTAAAGCTTGCGGTCGAGGAAGCCACCAAGAAGACGACTGCCGGTGATGGTCGCATCGTGCGAATCATCGGCCCTGTCGTCGACGTCAAGTTTGACGGCGCGGTGCCCCCGATCTACAACGCGCTCACGGTCGAGGCCGAGACCCCGATCGGTCATCTGAGCACGATCCTCGAGGTCGAGAGCCAGCTTCCGGGCGGCGTCGTCCGCACGGTCGCCATGTCCTCGACCGACGGCCTGCAGCGCGGCCTCATCGCCACCGATACCGGTGAGCCCATGAAGATGCCCGTTGGTCCCAAGACGCTCGGCCGCATTTGGAACGTCATGGGCAAGCCCGTCGACGGCAAGCCCATGCCCGAGGTGGAGGAGTTCTACCCCATCCACCATGCAGCGCCCCGTTTCGACGAGCTCACCACCAAGACCGAGATCTTCGAGACCGGCATCAAGGCCGTCGACCTGCTCGAGCCCTACATCCGCGGCGGCAAGACAGGTCTGTTCGGCGGCGCCGGCGTCGGCAAGACCGTTCTGATTCAGGAGCTCATCAACAACCTCGCCCAGGAGCACGGCGGCACCTCGGTGTTCACCGGCGTCGGCGAGCGTACCCGCGAGGGCACCGACCTGTTCCTCGAGATGAGCGAGTCTGGCGTTATCGACAAGACCTGCTTGGTCTATGGTCAGATGAACGAGCCGCCCGGAGCGCGTCTGCGCATCGGTCTGGCCGGCCTTACCACCGCTGAGTACTTCCGCGATCGCGGCCAGGACGTTCTGCTGTTCATCGACAACATCTTCCGCTTCTCTCAGGCAGGTTCCGAGGTTTCCGCACTGCTGGGCCGTATGCCCTCCGCCGTCGGCTAC
>URBB01000062.1 GCA_900545835.1 uncultured Collinsella sp.
CAGCGTCAGATGTGTATAAGAGACAGATCTTTGGCGCACCCATCATCTTCAACCCGATCCTCATGATTCCGTTTGTGCTGGGCGGTATGATTTCGGCCCTGCTGTATTGGGGTGCAATCTCACTGGGTCTTGTCTCTAACTTCTACATCTTGGTGAGCGGCACGTTCCCCATCTTCGTTCAGGGCTTTATCCAGTGCCTCGACCCGCGCATCTGGGTATTTACGATCGTTTTGATCGTGGTCATGGCTGTGGTCTGGTACCCGTTCTTTAAGGTGTACGACAACCTGCTCCTGGCACAGGAGCGGGAGAACGCTGCGGCAGCTTCTGCCAAGGATGCTGAGTAGCATGGGTTACTTTGACAGAACGTCTGCTGCCGGTATGCCCGAGGGCTTTTTGTGGGGCGGCGCGCTCGCTGCCAACCAGGCCGAAGGGGGCTGGAACGAGGGCGGCCGCGGTATGTCGCACTCCGACCTGATTCCACAGGGTCCCGACCGCTGGGATGTGATGTTTGGCAGGCAAAAGCCCGTGGATGATCCGGACAGGCTGTATCCATGCCGTTGGGGCAACGACTTCTTCCATCATTGGCGCGAGGACGTCGAGCTCTTTGCCGAGATGGGCTTTAAGTGCCTGCGTCTTTCAATTTGTTGGAGCCGTATTTTTCCCACAGGGATGGAGGCCGAGCCCAACGGTGAGGGCTTGGAGTTTTACCGTCAGGTATTCGAGGCGCTGCGCGAGCACGGAATCGAGCCACTCGTGACGCTGTCGCACTACGACTATCCGTTGGCTCTGGTCGAGCGTTATAGTGGATGGCAAAGCCGAGAGATGATCGAGCGGTATGCGCACTACGTCGAGACCGTCGGACGTGCGTACCAGGGCCTCGTGCGTTATTGGCTCACCTTCAACGAGATCAACAGCGTGGCGCTGTCCTATCTCAACGCGGGCGTCACGCTCGAGGATGAGCGTGACCGTGCAGCCGTGACCGCGGCGTTCTCGCACCATATGTTTATGGCGAGCGCTCACGCTGTCGAGATCCTGCACAAGATCGATCCCGCAAACAAGGTGGGTTGCATGATCGCTGCCGGTGCGACCTATCCGTACCGTTGTGCGCCCGAGGACGTATGGCTTGCGTATGAGGAGGACCGCGGCCGCTACTTCTACACTGACGTGATGGCTGCGGGCGCCTATCCTACTTGGAAGCTGCGTGCGCTCGAGAAAGAGGGTGTTCACGTGCCCTTTGAGCCGGGCGATACGGAGTATCTGGCCGAGCATACCGTCGACTTCATCTCGTTCTCGTACTATTGCTCGCGCTTGGTGTGCGCCGATGACCAGGTGATCGCTGAGAAGGCGGAGGGCAACGTGTTCCCGACGCTGCGCAATCCGTACCTCAAGGATAAAGAGACTGCCTGGAAATGGCAGATCGATGCGCTGGGTTTGCGCGTGACGCTTGCCGGCTACCACGATCGTTACCATCTTCCGCTCTTTATCGCTGAGAACGGTGTGGGCGGACTCGATGCGCTGGAAGACGGCAAAGTCCACGATGCGTATCATATTGATTACCTGCGCAGGCATATTCTTGCGCTACGCGATGCAATTGTCGAGGACGGTGTTGACCTGATGGGATACACGCCGTGGGGCTGTATCGATCTGGTATCGGCCTCGACGGGGCAGATGAAGAAGCGCTATGGCTTTGTTTATGTCGATGCCGATGATACGGGCAAAGGCACGTTCGATCGCTACCGAAAGGACAGCTTCTGCTGGTATCAAAAGGTCATTGCATCAAATGGCGAGGACTTGAGTTAACTCTTACAGGTCTGTTGCCCCCGCGGTCCGCTTCGGCCGAGGGGGCTTTTGCTATTGAGACGGCTGTTCATGAGGAGCATTGCAGACTTCGGAAACCCGGCACTTGGGGACGTTCCTTTCCTGCCGGCAGCTTGGGACAGTCCTTAAAGGCCGCATCGATCAACTGCGGAAAGCACATCCCAGAATGAGCGTCCAACATGGGGCGCGGTTTCCCTTGAGGCCCTCAATCGGAAAATGCATCCCGGATTTTTGTCGAAAAGCGGTCCCTAGTTTCCCAAACGGGCCGCTAACGGAAAGCGCATCCCGCTATTGGGCCCCAAAGCAGGATGCGCTTTCCGTGCTGGCAGTTCCAAGCAGTTCGGGATGGCCCTTTTCGTCTGCTCTCGGCTGGCGTCCGCAAGACTGTCCCCAACGACCACTCATTTAAGTCTGTCCCCAATGACTAGTAGGCCCACATGGCTTCGATTTCGTTGAGGACTTCTACGACGCCCCAGCGGCGGGCGCTACGGCTGGGCGAATTGGGATCGTAGACACCGATCTGGTCGGCGTCGTCAATGCCGTAGAGCACGATGTAATGACCCACGTTGGTAAACGTACCGGGACGCACGGCGGCGATTACGGGGGCACCTGAGCGCAAGGCCTGGGCCATCGAGTCTCGATCGTTGTAGAGCTGCGTCCCGTTAAGCCCCAGCTGCCATGCGCCGCTCGTCATAAATGACCACTCGGTGGCACCGGTGGGGGCATAGTTGCCCGCCTCGGAAAGGGCGCACATATCTGCCGGTGTCATATCGGTGCGTCCCGTTTTAAAGATGTAGACCATGGTGAGGCAGGTGGGTCCGCAGCCGTTTTGGCGGATGGTGCCGCCGGCGTAGGGCAGCTCCGACCATGCGGGGTCAATCTGGTAGATATGCGGCATGGTGCCGGCCTGCCATTGCGAGCGTGGGGTCGAGAATGCAAAGGAGTAACCGGGCGCGACGGGAGCTTTAAGCAGCTTGTCCTCGGCAGTGGGCTCAAGACCGGCTGATCCGTGGGAGATACAGGATCCCAAAAACACAAAGACGAGGCAGGCGGCGATGGAGCAAAGCGCAAGACGTAGGCGGCGGGCCGGAAGCGTGTGGCTTGTGGTATGCGACGCGGGGTGAGGGGCGGAATTGCCGCAATCGTGTTGAGGTCGCGAAAAGGAGCGCTTAACGTAGTAGTCGGTCTTACGGCGATCGTAGCGGCGTGGCTGCGATGTGTCGGTCTGGCGTTGGCGTGTGCTCGTGCTCACGCGGTGTGACTGCTGCACGGTACGGCTTTGTTGCCGCGAAGAAGCCCCGGGCTGCTCTTGGGGGCGCTGCGGGTTGTCGTTGTCGGAGGTGATTCTGGGCGTTGACGTGGTGCGGCCGGCAAGGCGCACGCTTTGTGGCCGTTGGTCGCCGTCATTGTATCCGTATGCCATTCGAATCACCTTGCCTCATGTGTAACTTGTCTATCCTACATAAAAAGATGCACGACACATGGGCATGTGCGCCAAAAGCCTGACAAATGGTATGAACGTTGCCGCGCCGCGCGCCAAGCGTCACGGCAACAGGTATTCAAAAGCAGACAAGATGAAAGCGTTCAAGACGAATGACGTCTCCCGCCGTTCGTCCCAAAAACGGCGCCGCTCGTTTTGCAGTTCTGCCTTCGGTCGAGCTGCGAGCGGCGCTGCTGCGCCAAGGCCGTATCTTAAAGCCACGAAATAAAAGCGCGCGGCAAAACGGACCGCGCAAGGGGTGACGTCAAGGGGCGTCAAAAAGGAAAGGAGGGGAACAATGGCGGACAAGAACGCAGAAGTTGCAGTCGAGGATAATGGCGGCATGAAGAAAACGCTTTCGCTCTGGAACTTCTTCACCATCGGTTTCGGTGCCATCATCGGTACCGGTTGGGTTCTGCAGGTCGGCGACTGGATGGTCGTGGGCGGCGGTCCCGTTCCCGCTATGATCGCATTCCTCTTGGGTGCAATCTTCCTCGTGCCCGTCGGAGCTGTTTTCGGTGAGCTCACGGCTGCTATCCCCATCTCGGGCGGCATTGTCGAGTATGTCGATCGTAGCTTTGGCCGTACGCTGAGCTACATCACCGGATGGCTTTTGGCCCTGGGCAACGGCATCCTGTGCCCGTGGGAGGCCATCGCCATTTCGACCCTCGTGTCCGAGATGTTCGGCAGCCTGCCCGGCCTTGAGTGGCTGCGCGCCGTCAAGCTCTACACCATCCTGGGGGCCGACGTTTACCTGTTCCCGACGCTGATCGCGCTCGGCTTTGCAGTCTACGTCATCTTCCTCAACTTCCGCGGCGCCAGCTCGGCCGCCAAGCTCCAGGCCTTCCTGACCAAGGCTCTGCTCTGCGGCATGCTGCTCGCCATGGGCGTCTCGCTGTTCACCGGCTCGCCGGACAACGCCATGCCCGTGTTCTCCCAGGTCACCGGCGCTGGCGGCGGCAAGGCCGCTACCGAGGGCGCCAGCCTGTTCGCCGGCATCGTGTCGGTCCTGGTTCTGACCCCGTTCTTCTACGCCGGTTTCGACACCATTCCTCAGCAGGCTGAGGAAGCGGCCGAGGGCCTCAACTGGAACAAGTTCGGCAAGATCATCTCCCTGGCACTGCTGGCCGCCGGCGGCTTCTACATGGTCTGTATCTACTCGTTCGGCACCATCCTCGACTGGCATGAGTTCGTTAAGAGCCCGGTTCCCGCGCTTGCCTGCCTCAAGGGTATCAACATGCTCCTGTACCTGGCCATGCTCGTCATCGCCACGCTTGGACCCATGGGCCCGATGAACTCCTTCTACGGCGCCACGAGCCGCATCATGCTCGCCATGGGCCGCAAGGGCCAGCTGCCCGAGCAGTTCGCCGAGGTCGACCCCAAGTCCGGCGCTCCCAAGCTCGCCTGCGTCGTTCTGGGCGTCATCACCGTCGTCGGTCCGTTCCTGGGCAAGAACATGCTCATCCCCCTGACCAACGTGTCGGCTCTCGCCTTCATCTTCTCCTGCGGCATGGTCGCCCTCGCCTGCCTGCGCATGCGCTTCACCGAGCCCGACCTGCCTCGTCCCTACGAGGTGCCCGGCGGTAAGTTTGGCATCGGCCTCGCTATCGCTGCCTGCGCCATCATCATCGGCCTGCTCGTGATTCCGTTCTCCCCCGCCTCCCTCAACATGGTGGAGTGGAGCATCGTGATCGGCTGGCTGGTCGTCGGCCTGGCTCTCATGGCCTTCACCAATTCCCGCAAAAAGTAACGCCTAGCCGGGGCGGATCAGGTGCGCGGGACCCTCTCTTCCGCGCACCGAACCCGGCACCACTTGGGTAGCTTTGTGAGGCTTTAACCCAACACGGCCTCGCCCACTATATGGATCCATAAGGAGGAACCATGTCCACTAAGTATGCAATCGTTGGCGGCAAGCTCATCGACGGTACCGGTGCCGAGCCGGTCGAGAACTCCCTCGTTCTCGTCGACGACAACGGCAAGATCGAGTACGCCGGCGCCATGCAGGACCTTCCCGAGGGCGTTGAGGTCATCGACGCCGCCGGCAAGACCGTCCTTCCCGGCCTGATCGACACCCACCTGCACTTCTCGGGCAACCTGACCGACGATGACACCGATTGGGTCATGCAGCCGCTCCTCGAGAAGCAGGCCGTCGCCGTCAAGCAGGCCTACGACTGCCTCACCCATGGCCTCACCACCGTCTGCGAGATCGGCCGCTTTGGTATCCAGATCCGTGACTGCATCGACAAGGGCGTCTTCAAGGGCCCGCGCGTTCTGGCCACCGGCCTTGGATTCTGCCGCGTTGCCGGCCACGGCGACTCCCACCACTGTAGCCAGGAGCTCAACAAGGAATCGCACCCCTGGGGCGATCAGGTCGACGGTCCTTGGGATCTGCGTAAGGCCGTCCGTCGTCGCCTGCGCGAGAACCCCGATGCCATCAAGATCTGGGCTACCGGTGGCGGCATCTGGCGCTGGGACTCCGGCCGCGATCAGCACTACTGCTCCGAGGAGATTCAGGCCGTGGTCGAAGAGGCCAAGATGGTCGGCATCCCCGTGTGGAGCCACTGCTATAACAACCACGCCGCTGCCTACGATTCCGTTCGCTTTGGCTGCGAGCAGCTGATTCACGGCTTCGATATCGATGAGCGTACCATGGACCTCATGGCCGAGCAGGGCACCTTCTTCACCCCGACGATCGCCTTCCTGCCCACCTGGTACGCCACCTATCCGCCCGTTTACGTCCCCGAGCTGCACGACAAGTACGAGGGCACCCTGGTCGAGAAGGAGCTGCAGCGCAACTACGACTGCCTGCGCGAGGCCAAGAAGCGCGGCGTCGTCATGACGATCGGCTCCGACTCCTTCTCCTTCGTCACCCCGTACGGCACCTGCTCCATTGAAGAGATGTACGAGTTCGTCGACAAGATCGGTTTCACCCCGGTCGAGACCATCACCTGTGCCACTCTCAACGGTGCCAAGATGTGCCACATCGAGGACGAGACCGGTTCCATCGAGGCCGGCAAGTGCGCCGACCTGCTGGTCGTCAACGGTGACGTCGCCGCCGACATCCACGTGCTCAACACCGACAACATGGACGTCATCATGAAGGACGGCTGGATTGTCGAGGCCGGCACCTTCGGCGAGGCAAACAAGTACAGCGCCTAAGCTACCGTTCATCGATGGCTTGATGTAAAACACAGTATTTGATTGCATAATGCAATGGAGAGGGTCGCTTGCGGCCCTCTTTATTGCTATGGGGTGCGTCAGTAAGAAGGAGATGACGGTGGATCTCAATAGGCTGATTCTGGGCAAGAGCTACAACTCTACTAAGGTCTTTCGTACCGCTCAGCATGTGGTTCAAGCCATCTTGCTCGGTATTGTCGTTCCGCTGCTTATCCTGCTGCTCATCTGGGATCTAACCGATAATCCCAATCCCGTTCCGGCCGTTGTCGTCATTGCCGGCTTGGTCATGCTGTGCTTCTTCTTCTCGTACGTCTTTGTCGTTCCCGACGACCTCACATCGAGCGCAACCGACCGCACGCTCGCCATCGCGTCGAAAATATTCGCCTACACGTCGCGCGGCCTTACGCCCGAAGCTGCTCTGGGCGCCTCTAAGATCATCCTGTCCGAAACTATCGCCTCTGCCATCTGCTTTACCGACGGCAGGCAGGTGTTGGCGAGCTGGGGCGAGGACTCGGCAAAATGCCCCGCGGGCACCCCGGTGGTACTGCGGACTACGCTCAACGTGATCAACAGCGGTGAGCAAAGCGTGTTCTCGCGCGATGCCTCGACCGAGACGGGTGGCTACTTTCCGCGCCTGCGCGCCGGTATTGTCGCACCGCTTACCGTGCGCGGGCATTGCGTGGGCACGCTCGAGCTGTATTATCCCCGTCTGAGCAGCATCGATATGCGCCAGACGGCGCTTGCCTCGGGCTTTGCCGACCTCATTTCCACGCAGCTCGCCAGCTTTGAGCTCGAGCGCCAGGACGAGCTTACGGCCCGCGTGGAGCTGCGCGCCTTGCAATCGCAGGTCGATCCTCATTTTCTGTTTAACACCATCAGCACCATCGTGTCACTCGTACGTACCGAGCCGGACAAGGCCAGGTCGCTGCTGATCGACTTCTCCAACTACTATCGTCAGACGCTTTCTGATTCCGATACGCTCACCACGCTCGAGCACGAGGTGGAACAGGGCACTCGCTATATCAATCTTATGCAGGCTCGTTATGGCGACGGTCGTCTGCGCGTCTCGGTCGATATCGACTTTGAGGTGCGCGATTGCATGGTACCGCCGTTTATCTTGCAGCCGTTGCTCGAAAACTGCATCAAGCACGCGCAGCGCGAGACCGAGCCGCTTTCTATTCATGTTAGGGCTTTCGAGACCGATGACGGTTTGGAGATCATCGTCGAGGACGATGGCATCGGTATGAGCGAAGAAGTCTGCGCGCATCTGTTTGAGCAGCATCGCCGAGAGGAGCCCGAGAGCATTACCGCCGACGGCTCCATCAAACGAGGCTGCGGCTTGGCGCTCTTCAACGTGCTTCAGCGCATCCATTTCTTTTACGGAGAAGATTCTGGCATGCGCGTGAAGTCCCAGGAGGGCGTTGGCACGCAGGTCATCGTCGAGCTGAACGGTGAGCCGCATGAGCCGGCGCCGTTGACGGCGTAGCACGCGGTTGGATTGAGAGAAAAAGAGGGGAAGCACATATGTCCGAAGGCTGGAACATCTTGGTGGTTGATGACGAGCCTCCCATTAGGGCTGAGCTACGCTATCTGTTGGAAAAGGATGCGCGTGTGGGTCAGATTGCCGAGGCGGGCAATGTCACCGAAGCCGTGGAGTCGATTCTGTCGAACAAGCCCGACGTGCTGTTTTTAGACATTACCATGCCCGGTCGCTCGGGAATTGAGCTTGCCGAGACGCTGCAGAACCTAAAGACGCCGCCGGTGGTTGTGTTTGTGACAGCGTTTGCCGAATTTGCCGCCGATGCGTATAACCTCGATGCGGTCGACTATGTCGTCAAGCCGGTCGAGGACGCACGCCTGTCAAAGGCACTCGACAAGATCGAGGCAGCCTTGGGTGCCCGTCGTGTTATCCATGCTCCGCGCCAACCTTTGCGTCTGACGGTGGACCGCGGGGGCAAAAAGGTGTTCATTCCCGCCGCAGACGTCTGCTACTTTGAGGCGCGCGCCGATTTTTGCAACGCCATCTGCGCCGAGGGAACGTACCTGATCAATGAGTCGATCTCTTCGCTCGAGCGTCGCTTGGACTCCGAGGGCTTTATTCGCGTTCATCGCAGCTACCTGGTCAATTTGGAAGACGTGCACAATGTTGAGATTGGCTCCACGGGGTTGATGGAGCTCAGGCTCGACCGCGTGAACTCGACGGTACCGGTGTCCCGTCGTCGTGCCGCCGAGGTCAAGTCGCACCTGGGGCTTGCGTAGACGGTCTGCATGCCGTCGTTTACCATCGCAGGTTTGGCATGGGCGCGCGGTGGGCATAATGGGTGGCATCGAATGAAATCGAAAGGATCATTATGCCCGCGCTTATCACCCATCATCTGTTTGGCGAGGAAAGCATCGACCGTCTTCCGCAGGGCGTCATCACGTCCGATGAAGAGCGCATTGCCTTTATCTTGGGCAACCAAGGCCCCGACCCGTTTTTCTTTCACATTCTGACACCGCGTGTTTCCGACTGCACGCTGCTGGCGCAGGTCATGCATCGGTCGCGTATGTCTCGCCAGTTCGCGTGCCTGCGCGACGGCGTGTCGCATCTGCTGCCGCGCGACGCCAGCTTGGGTCGCGCCTTTGCGCTGGGCCTGCTGTCTCATTACGTGCTCGACCGCAACGCCCATCCCTTTGTCTATGAGCAGCAGTTTGGCATCGTGGAGTCCGATTCAGAGCTTGAGGATTCGAGCAGTCAGGTCCATGCCGTGATCGAGAGCGACCTGGATGTACTGATGCTGCAGCTTAAACGCGATGGCGCTACGGTCGACGATTACCCGCCGGCGGGCGAGATCGTCACTACCGATCGCATCAATCGCGTGGCCGGCGTGCTGATGAGCTATGTTGCCGGACGCGTGTACGGCATTGACATTCCGGCGGGGGAGTACGGTGCTGCCGTTGCCAATATGCAGCGACTTTACCGCGCGATTGAGCCGGCCGGCTCCGCAAAGACGCGCGCGATCTCGCTGGTTGAGGGCTTGGTGCACGACTACTCGCTGCTCGACGGCCTTGCCCATCGCGTGACGACGGAGCTGCCCGAGCGCACCGGTAACCTGGGCTATCTGACATGGAAGAATCCCTTTACCGACGAGGTCTCGAACGAGAGTTTCCCCGAGGTCTTTGATCGCGCGCTGGTCGATTACGAGTGCACGGTCGCACGTTTTATCGAGACCGGTGACATGGATGCCGTGACCAGTCACGTCAACTACAGCGGTCGCGTGCTCGAAGCCGATGAGGAGTTCGACCGCGAGGAATAGGGCCCGTGCGTGCCCCTTTGCCGAATCCTTACCGGCGGTTCTGGACAATTAGGGTACGATGAACTAACTGCATATCGGGCGAATACGAAGGGTCCCTGTCCATGAAATACACCAAGCTCGAGCGTAACTGGGTTATGTATGATGTGGGCAATTCGGCCCTCGTGCTGCTCAATACCTCGGTGGTGCCCATTTACTTTAACGCCATCAATACCGGTGCTTCCTCGGCCGACCTGGTGGTCGCCTGGGGCAATGCGCAGACGATCGCCTCGCTGGTCATCGCCATGCTCATGCCCATTCTGGGCGCGCTTGCCGACTACGCCGGCAACAAGATCAAGTTCTTCTTGGGCTTCTTCCTCACGGGCCTGGTGCTTTGCCTGGCGCAGGCTATCCCAATGTCCGCCATGGCATTTTTGACCGTGTACGTGCTGTGCACCATCGGCCTTAACTCTTCTATGACGTTCTACGACGCCATGCTGCCCGACATTACCACCGACGAGCGCATGGACGCCGTGTCCAGCTCGGGCTATGCCTGGGGCTACATCGGTTCCACCGTGCCGTTCGTCATCTGCCTGGCGCTCATCATGGGTGGCCCCGCTCTTGGCGTCCCTACCATGCTGGCAACGCGTCTGTCGTTTATCATCACTGGTGCCTGGTGGCTCATCTTTACCCTGCCGCTCATTCGCACCTATAAGCAAAAGTACGGTCGCGAGCGCGGTCCTGAGGACACTATCGGCCGCATCGTGGGCGGTGTGTTCTCCGAGGTCGGACACACCATGCGCGAGATCGCCCACAACAAGACCGTGCTGGTCTACATGATCGCGTTCTTCTTCTATATCGACGGTGTGCACACGGTCATTTCCATGGCAACCAGCTACGGATCGGCCTTGGGCATCGATTCGACCCAGTTGGTCCTGGCGCTGCTCGTTACGCAGTTCGTGGCCTTTCCGTCCGCCATCATCTACGGCAAGCTCGCCGGCCGCGTGGGCACGCTCAACATGATCTTGGTGGCAGTCGCCGCCTATATGGGCATTGTGCTGTTCGCCGCGTTCTTCCTAAAGACCGCCTTTGAGTTTTGGGTGCTTGCCATTATGGTCGGCCTGTTCCAGGGCGGCGTGCAGGCGCTCAGCCGTAGCTACTTTGGCCGCATTATCCCCAAGGAAAAGTCCAACGAGTACTACGGCTTCTTTGACATCTTTGGTCGTTATGCAAGCGTTATGGGCACCTTCCTGGTGTCGGTCGTCACCTCGCTGACCGGCAACCCGTCGCTGGGCGTCCTTTCCATTGGCGTGCTGCTGATCGTTGGCTTTATGCTGCTGGTCCGCCTGTCCCGCATGACTCGGGCGGCAGAGCATGCCGCATAGGAGCGAGCGGCTATTGTGCCTGTCCACGGTACTCTTTTGGGGTTATCCGCAATAAACATTGCGACTTGCGAGCAATGATTTGCCCAAGTGGGTATGATGGAATCAGCTAGGTCGCGGGGCGTCGCCTGTGTTTGGCGGCGCCCCGTTTTTGTGTTGCAAGGAGGGTAAAGGTATGAACGCCACGGTTGTGATCCCAACATATTGGGCGGGCGATGATACCCAAGCAAACGCTCCCGGCACCTACGATCACTCGACGTCGCTCAATGCCGCCAACCCGGAACTCGATCGCTGCCTGACTTCGCTCGAACAGGTGCGCGACATTCCGCGCATCATTCTCTTGGTGGTCTGTCCGGTTTCTGCCACGGCCGACGTATCCCATCGCGTGCACGAAATCGTTAATGCTCATCCCACACTTAAGGTCACCATCGTTACCAATACTCAGGCTTCGCGTGTTGCCGACCGCGTGGCGCAGATTGCGCCCAAAGGCTCGGGCGAGTGCGTGAGCCTGCGCGGCTACGGCGCCATCCGCAACATGGGTCTTGCCTGCGCGGCGGTGCTGGGGCACGACGCGGTTGTGTTTTTGGATGACGACGAGACCGTCATCGATGCCGACTTTATGAAGCGTGCGACCTATGCACTGGGCCAACAGACGCGTCAGGGCCTGCCGATTTTAGTCAAGAGCGGATACTTTTACGATCGCGACGGGTCGCCGCTGGCTCCCACGGACAAAGTGGGCATTTGCCATCGCTGGTGGACCAAGCGTATCGAGTTCAATCGCTGGATGAAAAAGGCGCTCTCGGGCACCCGCATCTCGCGCTCCAACTACGTGTGCG
>URBB01000063.1 GCA_900545835.1 uncultured Collinsella sp.
CTCGGAGATGTGTATAAGAGACAGAACATGGACTGCCCGACCAAGGAGAAGAAGCCCGCCCGCGGCCGCAAGACCACGACCAAGGCGAGCACGGCGAAGAAGACGACGGCGGCCAAGAAGACTGCTGCCAAGAATACGACGGCGAAAAAGTCGACTGCCAAGAAGTCGACCACCAAGAAGACGACGGCCAAGAAGGCCGCCGACAAGTAACGGCGCAGTCGAAACATTGCCCAAAAAAACGAGCGAGGACCCCGCGATCCTCGCTCGTTTTTTTTGACCGGCAGTTAGGGACGTTCTTTTTCTGCCGGCAGTTTAGGAACGTCCCTAACTGCCGGCTCGGGAACGACAAAGCGCTAGTTCACCTCGACAGGCTTGGCGCCGGGATAACGCTCCTCAAAGTCTAGGCGGTACTTATTGTCATTGGTGCCCGCCACGTTGTCGCGCGACAGCGGCGCCACGATCTCATTCTTGTGGTCCGCAGGCTTGGCGTATTTCAGGCTGATCTCCCAGGCATCACAGATTGCGTCAATGCGGTGATCCAGGTCGTCGTACAGGGCGATGATGTCCTTCCAGGAGCTGTAGTTCTTGGAGCTCGTCGGGACCTCCAGGTCCTCGACGATGTCGTAATACTGCTCGATGGTGTCCTCCGTACGCTCGGCGACGTCGGCGAGATTCTGACGGGTGGTGCGATCTTCTTCCAGATAGCTGCCGTTGAAGTTCTGCGCGCAGCCGCGGACCTGGCTGTCGAGATCTTCGAGCAGATCGTAGTATTCGCTCAGCCGGCGGTAGAGGTTCTGCTCGGAGAGGGTTGCTTCGCTGTCGTCCTCGTCGTCATCGTCATCGTCGTCGTACAGGCTGTTGGGGTCGCCGAGGGGCTTTAGGTCATCGTCATCATCGTCGTGGTGCAGCTTGGTTACCTCTGCAGTCGTCTGCGTGGCGGCGTTGTCGAACGGCTTGATCACAAAGAAGATGACTAGGGCGATGATAATCGCCACCAGCACAACGATAACGGCGACAAGCGGACCGGTGCTGCTCTTTTTGGGAACGGGGGTCTGTGGCGAAGCGGGTGCGTATGCGGGTGCCGGCTGCTGCTGAGGCGAGCCACCCACGACAGGGATACGCTGCGTGGTCTCGACCGCCGCAGGGCCGGCGGCGGGATCAGGGCGATAGGCGAGAGGGTTGTCCGCCTTGGTTTGAGGCGTATCGAGGGAGCCGGTCTGCTCAAACGCGGGCTGTTCGTTGCTCGCGGCCGATTGCTCAACGGGTGCACCGCACGAGGTGCAGAACTTGGCGTCGTCTGCAAGAAGCTTGCCGCACGAGGCGCAATACCGAGACATTGCCACTCCTTTCGCCACATTTCAATGCAATACGACGATTATACCCAGCGTCCAAAACTCCCCATCATAAGTTGCGGTGAAATAGGGAGTGTTTGGCGGCCTCAGGGCTGTAACCACTCCCTATTTCACCGCAACTTAGTAGTCGCCTGCGACTAGGTGGGATTTGGGGTGCGCCGGACGCTGGGGTATCATGGCTTGGTTGGTATATCTGCATTTACGCGCCTTGTAGGAAGGGGCTGCGCCCATGGCTTTTGAGCCCGCTCAACATAGCTTTATCACGCTCGAGGGCGTCGACGGCGCCGGCAAGTCCACGCAGGCGCGCCTGCTGGCCCGCGCGCTCGACCTCGCTGGCTATCAGGTCGTAACTCTGCGCGAGCCGGGCGGCACCGCCATCAGCGAAAAGATCCGCGCCCTGCTGCTCGACCCCGCCAACACGGCGATGGGCGATACCTGCGAGCTGCTGCTCTACGAGGCCGCGCGCGCCCAGCTGGTGCACGAGGTCATCGCGCCCGCCCTCGCGGCCGGCAAAGTGGTCCTGTGCGACCGTTTCTACGACTCCACGACCTGCTATCAGGCGTTTGCCGATGGCCTCGACCGCCAGATGGTGCGCGATGCCAACAACCTGGCTGTCGCCGGTACGCATCCGGCGCTCACGCTCGTCTATCACATCACGCCCGAGCAGGCGGCGCTGCGCATGGCCGCCCGCGGCGCGGCAGATCGCATGGAAGCCAAGGGCATGGCCTTCCAAGAGCGTGTTTACCAGGGATTTTGTGCCATCGCTGCCGAGGAACCGAACCGCGTAAAGCTCATCGACGCCACTGCGTCGATCGCAGACGTCTTCACGCAAACGGTCGAGCTGGTTCGCGCGTACGGTCTCGACATTCCCCAAGATGCCGTCGCCGCCGCGCTTGCCCAGGAGGCTGAGTAACATGGCCCCCGCTCAGACAAGCCTGCTCGCAAAGCTCGACACTCAAGAACGCGTGCGCGACTTTTTGACCAACGCCGTCGCCAGCGGTCGCGCATCGCACGCCTATCTGTTTTTGGGCGCGCCCGGCGCCGGTAAGCTCGACGCCGCATGGGCGCTTGCCCAGGCATTCCTGTGCGAGCAGGACGGCTGTGGTTCGTGTGACATCTGCGTGCGCGTCGCGCGCCATACGCACCCCGACGTGCACTATTACACCCCCGAAAGCGCTACGGGCTACCTCATCGCGCAGACCCGCGAGCTGCTCGACGACGTGCCCTTGGCGCCCATCCGCGCCAAGGCAAAGGTCTACATCATCGACCGTGCCGAGCAGCTGCGCGCCAACACCGCCAACGCGCTGCTCAAAACGCTCGAGGAACCGCCCGAGGGCGTCATGTTCATCCTGTTGGGCACCTCGGCCGACGTGATGCTGCCCACCATCGTGAGTCGCTGCCAGTGCGTACCGTTTCGGCTGGTGTCGCCCACTGTGGCCGCGCAGGCCGTGAGCCGCGCCACCGGCCAGGATCCCGCGCGCTGCCGTATGGCCGTCGCTGTGGCGGGAAGCCCCGCGCGTGGTATCGAGTTCCTCAAGAGCGCCGAGCGCCAGGACGCCCGTCGCCAGATGGTCCGTGCCATCGACTCGCTCATTGCCGCCGACGAGGCCGATGTGCTCAGTCGCGCCAAGTCGCTCATTGTCGCCGTCAAGGCGCCGCTCGCCGAGGTCAAGTCCACGCAGGAAAAGGTGCTCGAGCAAAATGCCGACTACCTGTCGCGTGGAGCATTGAAGCAGCTTGAGGACCGCAACAAGCGCGAACTCAACGCGCGCGAGCGTTCGGGTATCATGGAAGCGCTGGCGAGCGCGCGGACGCTCATGCGCGACGTGCTGCTGACGCTTCAGGATGAGGCGGCAGACGTTGTGAACGAGGACGTGCGCGACACGATCGGGCGGCTTGCCGCGGCGACGAATGTTGCGGGTGCCACACAGGCGCTCGAGGCGGTTGCTACCGCTGAGCGCAACATCGCCAGAAACGTTACTCCCCAGCTGGCCATCGAGGTCATGCTGTTCGATATCAGGAAGGCACTGAAATGCCGTTAGTCGTACCCGTTAAGTTTACCTACGCCTCGCGCGACCTGTGGTTCGACCCGCAGGATCTGGATATCCTCGAGGCCGATTATGCTATCTGCTCCACCGAGCGCGGAACCGAGATCGGCCTGGTCACGGCCGATCCCTTCGAGGTGCCACAAGACGAGATCGGTCAGCCGCTCAAGCCCGTGTTGCGCGTGGCGAGCGACATCGACCTGCAGCTTGCCGACGATCTGGCTATCCAGGGTGACGAGGCCATGGTCGACTTCCGCCGCCTGGTCAAGGAGCTCGACCTCGAGATGAAGCCGGTCGGCGTCGAGTACCTGTTTGGCGGCGAGAAGGCTGTGTTCTACTTTGCTGCCGAGGAGCGCGTCGATTTCCGTCAGCTCGTCAAGGACCTGTCCTCGACGCTGCACATTCGCGTCGACATGCGCCAGATCGGCGTGCGTGATGAGACCCGCCTGGTGGGTGGCTATGCCCAGTGCGGTCAGGAGCTCTGCTGCACGCGCTTTGGCGGACAGTTTGAGCCGGTTTCGATCCGCATGGCAAAAGAGCAGGACCTGCCGCTCAACTCGTCCAAGATTAGCGGCGTCTGCGGCCGCCTGATGTGCTGCCTGCGTTATGAGTTCGAGGCGTACAAGGACTTTAAGAGCCGCGCGCCCAAAAAGAAGACGCTTATCGACACGCCGCTTGGCAAGGCGCGCATCCAGGAATATGACACGCCGCGTGAGCAGCTGGTGTTGCGCCTGGAGAACGGCAAAGTCTTTAAGGTCAACCTGGCCGACATGACCTGCTCTGAGGGCTGCAAAAAGAAGGCCGCCGAGCAGGGCTGCAACTGCCGTCCCGACTGCGTGACGCGCGATGTGCTCGAGCGTATCGAGTCGCCCGAGATGCGCTTGGCGCTTATGGAGCTCGACCGCGAGAACGGCGTCGACGTGGGCGATGGCCTGTCGAGCACCGACCGTCTGGCGGGGACGACGATGCCCAAGCGCCGTCGCCGCGATGCGGACGCCGATACCCGTGCCGGTCAGAGCCAAGGCGAGGGTCGCGGCCGCGGTAAGGGTCGCGGCAAGGCCGAGGCACCCGAGGCCGAGGAGGCTGCCGGTGGACGTCGCCGCCGCAAGCGCTCGGGTTCGGGCGATGCCGGCGAGGCCGCTCCCGCAGGCAAGAACTCCTCCCGCGAGCGCGAGACTCAGCAGCCTCAGCAGCAAAACCGCGGCGGTGGCATGAATCCCACGCGCCGTCGCCGCCGCCATTTGTCGAGCGAGGAGCGCGAGGACGCCTTCCGCGCCGCAGCCGCTCGCGAAGCCGGTGCCGCCCCCAAGGGTGGTTCGGGTTCCGATACGCCTGCCGACAAGGGCGGCAAGCAGCGCAACGATGACGAGCGCGCCCCGCGTCCGCGTCGTCGCCATTCCTCGGGCACGCAGCAAAAGCCCTCGGTGCCCTCCGTGGCCGATCAGGTCTCGGATGGCGAGGTCAAGGTCACACGTCGTCGCCCCGGAGATGGCGGAGGGGCGGCCGCCAAGGCCGCGCGCGGCGCTGCTCGCGACGAACACGAGTCGCGCGAAGATCGTGGTGGCGCGGGTTCGGCCGACCAGGGCCAGAAGCGCCGTCGCCGTCGTCGTTCCCGCAAGCCGCGTCAAGATGGCGGTGAGGGCTCGACCCAAAACCCGTCCGCATCGCAACCGCCCACCGGCGAATAGCGCCCGCAAACGGATTTAACCTGCCTGACCCCAAACGCGTCGGGGTACCATAGCGCTGAATCAACAACCCTCCCTGCGACCGAATGTAGGGAGGGTTGTGTCTTGAAGAGTCATCTGAACATATTGAGCCGCCTGCAGGGTGCCGGTGCCCTACCGTTTGCGGACGAATTGTTACCGTTTGCCGAGCAGGCGGCGCACGAGGCGCTTGAGGCGTTGTCGCCCACGCGATGTGCTGGCTGCGAGCGCGCCGGCGCGCTTATTTGCCAAGACTGCCTGGCCGCGCTCGCGCTCATTGACCCACGTTATAGCTGCACCCGATGCGGAGCCCCGTTTGGAGACTTGCTGTGCACCGAGTGCTCGGTCGAGGGTGCGTCTTCGGCGATGGCCGAAGCGCTCGACCGGTGCCTGGCATGTGCCGTTTACACGCATCCGCTGCCGCGGATCATTAAAGCGTACAAAGACGCGGGCGAGCGACGTCTGGCGCCGTATCTGGCAGAGCTGCTATACGACACCGCCTTACATGCCCAGGTCGCGGCACCCGAACGCTACGGCGGTGTGTTGTCCGGCGCCGATGCCGTGGTGTTTGTGCCCGCGACGGCGGCGGCGTTTCGGCGACGCGGTTTCGATCATATGGAAGCCATCGCGCGCCCATTTTGCGAGCTGTCTGGTGTTCCGCTGCTTGACGCCCTCGTTAAGTACGGCCATGGCGACCAGCGTGAACTCGGTCGTGAAGAACGCCGTGAACGCGCCCGAGGCATGTACGAGACCGTTGAGGACGTGCGGGGCCGCCGCCTGCTGCTTATCGACGACGTTATCACCACGGGTGCGACGATGGCAGCGGCTTCGGCGGAACTCAAGCGCGCCGGTGCCGCGGCCGTTGATGGCCTCGCTATCGCACGCGTCTGGTAGGGGTGATTCGTGTGGCGGTAAAGATTGAGCGGTGCAACGAGCCGACAGGCGAACAGCTAGCGGCTTCCGCAATCCTAACAGGCGCCTCGGCGCTACGCATGATGCGCGCCGAGCGCCGGCAGATGGGCTATATCAGCTGGAAGGACCTTAATCCCGATGATGAGCGCCGTGTGCTGCGCACGTCGTCGCCCTCGACCGAGGATATCTATCTTCCTGACTTGGTGCGAATTGGAGCCAAAAGTGGCGAGGTGCAAGAAGATCTGTGCTTGCTGGTGGGATCTGCGGCGCAGCGCCGCCGCATGCCTAGCGTAGGCTGGTCCGTGTGTTCCGGGTTGCCCGCCGGCTCGATTCTAGAGGTGGAACCGGGGGTGTACAGCTTGTCTCCCGAGGCCCTCTGCCTTGCCGTTGCGCGCGAACTTGGCTGTATCCAGGCATTTGCCCTGGCCCAGGAGCTGTGCTCTAAGATTTCACTGAGCGACCGCGGGAAGTATCTGCCTCCCTACACCTCGCCTGTTACGAATAAATTTGCAAAGGACAAGGACCAGCCAGCAGACGTGGGCTACTTTGAAGTCGAACCGGTGCTGACGCCCGATCGCCTGGCAGATTACCTTGCGACATGCAAGGGAAGCACGGCCAAACAATTGCAGCGTCTGTGTCCCTACTTGTCAGAAAACCTGCTCTCGCCCATGGAGTGCATCATGCTCGCCCTGTTTTCGCTTCCGTTTTCCTATGGCGGGTTTGCCTGCGGACCTTTTAAGACCGACTACAAGATCGAGTTCGATGACCGCGCGCAGGCAATCTCGGGGATGCCGCATGCAGTTTGCGATGCGTATCAAGAGGCAGCCCGGTTTGACCTGGAATACAACGGTGAGCTGGGCCATTCCTCCCGGAGGGGACGTATCCATGATGAAAAACGCAACACGGGCTTGATTACTATGGGAATCGAGGTCGCGACGGTCAACAACGAAATGCTCTGTGACATGGAAGCGATGGAAGCGCTCGCATGGCGCATCCACCAGCGTATGCGAAAGCGGTACCGGAATCGTGTCGATGCCCGCAGGAAGAAGCAAGAGGCGTTGCTTAACGCGCTGCGGGCGTGTTTTGGGCTTAAGCCGGTCTAATTCACGTCGAAAATAGGGGGTTAATCATATGCCCTGGCCAAAATATGGCAAATATGAGTACTGTCACTAAATCAGTAACAGCAAAATCAAGGAATTTAGGACTCGGAGGCGTCATAAAGTAAGAAGATAATAAACAAATGTAGAATAACTAAGCATCAGGTTGGCGACACTGAGCGCATAATCTGTCCGAGAGGCCAAAATTGCCTGTTACTAAATTGGTGACAGTACTCATATTTGCCATTTTTTGGCCACAGCACCCTAGGAAGGGTGCCCCGGAGCTCCCCATAGGGGGAGCTCCGGGCTTCACAGGGGCACGAATAGCCCACTCCGACCTGCGAAATCTGTACTCGCGATGCGAATGACGCCCCTAACCTTAGACTATAGCTTGAACTTAGCTATAATGCGCTACGTTCCTACCAGGCTGTGGTTGCGGACGGACGAAATGCCCGTCCTAGTCCAAGACAGACGCGGTCAAAGGGATCCACGTAAGCGACCGCGTGCGCGCGGCGCGATCATGGCGCGTCCTAGATGTAAGCCGCACCGTCCGTTCTACTTTCTTTGGGGCAATACCGCCTCGCGGGCGAGCGGGCCAGTCGTGAAGGTGGCTGCGGCCTCCCGAGCAAACACCCCGGTGCGCAAGTGTGGGGTCAAATACCAGGTCAGCTGGTGGGAACAATCTGATATTCCGCGCAACGCACGGATCGTATACGACACAGAAGGCAGGGTAGTGGACATGGTGAGGGACAGCTTGATGCACGCGGCTCGGTTAGGTGCTGGGACCGCAGCGGTCATCGCCGTTTTGGGCCTGAGCGGATGCGCGTTCAACCCGCTGTCTACGTTCACGACTCCCACGATCGACCAGATCGAGTACGAGACCGTCACGCCCGCGGTGTCGGATGATGCCCTGGTCACCCCCGGTACCCTGACGGTTGCCCTCGATACCTCCGATGCGCCGCAGGCCATGCAGGGCGCTGACGGCGAGCTCACGGGGTATGCAGTCGACGCTGCCCGCGCCCTCGCAAGCCGCATGGGCCTTAAGGTTGCCTTTGTCGATGCGTCCTCGGCAGGTTCCGCGCTCGGTGACAAAAAGGCTGATATCTTTATCGGCGAGATCAACTCCACGGATGGGGACGTTAGCTCGCTCGGCACCTGCCTGTACGATGCCGCTTCCGTGTTCGGTAAAACCAGCGATGGTGGGTCGCTGAGCGTTTCCACCGATACCCTTAACACGTCTACTCTGGGTATCCAGATGTCCTCGGCCTCGCAGGAGGCGCTTGCTAAGCAGAGCATCACCGCCAACCAAAAGACTTACTCCAACATCAACGAGTGCTTTGAGGCGCTCGAGTCCGGCGAGGTCGACTATGTGATCTGCGACTCCACGGCTGGCGGTTACCTTGCGCGCCTGATGAGCGAGATCTCCTATGTCGGTGCGCTCGAGGCGCCCTCGACGCTTGGTGTTGCAGGCCTTTCGTCCAATGACGAACTGTGTCGTGCCGTGAGCGATGCCCTCGACGGTATTACGGCCGACGGCACGCTCGAGGCGGTCCACTGCGTCTGGTACGGCACGATGCCCTACGACCTCACCACTAAGACGGTTTCGGGCGCTAACGTGCAGCCGGGCGACTCTGAGTCCAGCGAGACCACATCCTCCGGCAGCGAATCCTCCGATTCCAACAATGAGACCGCACCCTCCGAAGACAAATCGTCCAGCCAGGAAGACACCATCACCGACGACGACATTAACAAACTCAATAGCTAGTTATTGCTAGGGGTGGTGTCTCCTATACGTTGGAAAGGATACCTCTTCACGGTTTCAACACGCACTGTCGGGCTTCCCCAATAGGGGAACCAGGCTTTTTCATCCCTATAAAACCAGCAGGTCAAAGCCAATTTTCGAGGCCAAATACAAAGCCGTTGGCCCCCTCCTATAGCGCACTTTGCCACAGAAAAGTGCGAGACTTCGGTATGCGGTATCAAGCAATCGTTATTCGGGTCTTTAGGAATCCGCGTGATTAAATGCACGGCAATGGGTACATAGCCAGTACAGTAAGTCCCCGAGGCAGATTGGAGCCACGTATGGATATCAAGGTTTCTGGACGCAAGACGACGGTAACCGATGCTCTGCGTGCGCATGTGGATGAGAAGATCGGCGAGGCGCTCAAGGTTTTCGATATCGAGCCCATGACAGTCGACGTCGTGCTTCGTTATGAGAAGAACCCCTCGAACCCCAACCCGGCAATCGTCGAGGTCACGGTTCGTGCCCGCGGCTCTGTGATCCGCGTTGCCGAGCACGGCGCAGATATGTATGCCGCCATCGATCTCTCCGCCGATAAGGTTACCCGCCAGCTGCGCAAGTTCAAGACCAAGGTCGTGGACAACCGCCAGGGCGGGGCCAGCGCCGCGGATGTTGCGCCGGTCGAGCGCGTCGAGGATCTGGCCGACCTGCTGCTGCCCGAGGAGGAGGACGATCTGCTCGTCCGCGAGAAGGTTATCGACGTCACCCCGATGACCGAGGAGCAGGCGCTGGTGCAGACCGATCTGCTGGGCCACGACTTCTACGTGTTCGAGAACGCGACGACCGGTCTCATCAATGTGGTGTATCACCGTAAGAATGGTGGATATGGCATCATCAAGCCCCGTATCGAAACACTTGACGAGTAAAATACGTTAACTTGCATGAGTTAACGGCCGGCGGTCATCCCATGCGGATGGCCGCCTTTTTTACGTAAGGAGTCGCTTTGATGGACAAGGCTGCATCTACCGGCCATTCTGACCGCTGCCGCATCGTCGTCGATACCTGCTGCGACTTTAGCCCCGAGGTCGCCGCGAACCTTGATGTCGATATCCTGGGTTTCCCCTTCATTATCGATGGCGAGGAGCGCACGGACGACATCTGGTCGAGCATGAGCCCTAAGGAGTTCTACGACCGCATGCGCGCTGGTGCCCGCGTGTCCACCTCGGCTGTGTCGCTCGGTCGCTATATCGAGTTCTTTACCGAGTGTGCCAAGGAGGGCACGCCCACGGTCTACCTGTGCTTTACCTCGGCACTGTCGTCGAGCTACAACTCCGCGTGCCAGGCGGCAGATGCCGTGCGCGCCGAGTATCCCAACTTTGAGCTCTACGTGGTCGACAACGCTCTGCCCTGTGCGACCGGCGCACTCTTGGCGCTCGAGGCCGTGCGCCAGCGTTCGGCGGGACTGACCGCCAAGCAGCTGGTCGATTGGGCAAACGAGGCAAAGACCTACGTTCACGGCTACTTTACGCTCGAGAGCTTCGACGCACTGGCTGCTGGCGGCCGCATTCCGCCCGCGGCGGCGCAGCTCACGGCAAAACTCGACGTCAAGCCCGAGCTTTCCTACGACCTTGCCGGCTCGCTGTCGCTGATCGGCGTCAACCGCGGCCGCAAGAAGGCGCTCAAGTCCATCCTCAAGTCGTTCCGCGAGAACTACGTGCCCGACCGCACCATGCCCATCGCCATCATGACGGCCGATGCCGAGAAGGATGGTGACTGGCTCGAGGCCGCCATCCGCAAGGAGGAGGGTTGCGCCGACGTTACGATCATTCGCAGCTCCGTGGGTCCCACCATCGGCTCGCACGTGGGCCCCGGCATGGTGGCCTGCGCGTTTTGGGGTAAGAACCGCGCCGACAAGGCCTCGCTTTCCGATCGCATCGCGCGCCGCGTGCGCGGCGAGTAGGCAGGCGTTGCGGTCGCAAGCGCCCTCAAGTCACGGCCCAAACGCTGGCGCCGAGTACTTAACCTGGTAACAACACCCAACCCAAAAGGAAAGGTTTCATGGCAAACAAGCTCTCCGTCGCATTCATCGGCACCGGAATCATGGGTGCCCCCATCGCCGGTCACATCCTGGACGCCGGCTATCCCGTCACGGTCAACAACCGCACCAAGTCCAAGGCCGCCACACTCGTCGAGCGCGGCGCCGTCTGGGCCGACACGCCGGCCGAGGCCGCGGCAAGCGCCGATGTCGTCTTTACCATGGTGGGCTATCCCTCCGAGGTCGAGGAACTCTACCTGGCGGGCGACGGCCTGCTGGCCTGCACCAAGCCGGGAGCGGTGCTGATCGACCTCACCACGAGCTCGCCCGAGCTCGCCCGCGACATTGCCGAGGCCGCCCAGGTCTCCGGCCGCATGGCGTTTGACTGCCCCGTCACCGGCGGTGAGTCGGGTGCTATCGCCGGCACGCTCACGGCTATCGTGGGTGCCACCGAGAACGACATCGCCCCGGTTCGCGACATCCTTGCCACCTTTGCGGCCAACATCTGCTGCTTCGATGGCGCTGGCAAGGGCCAGGCGGCCAAGCTCGCCAACCAGGTGTCGCTGGGCGCCTGCATGGTCGGTATGGCCGATGCCATGGCATTTGCCGAGCTGAGCGGCCTCGATCTGGAAAAGACCCGCGAGATGATCCTGGGCGGCACCGGCAAGTCCGGCGCAATGGAGAGCCTGGCGCCCAAGGCGCTCGACGGCGACTACAAGCCCGGCTTTATGGTTGAGCACTTCATTAAGGACCTGCGCTTGGCACTCGCCTATGCCGACGACCGCGAGCTTGCGCTGCCCGGCGCCGACGTGGCCTTTACACTCTACGACATGCTCGACGCCATCGGTGGCGCCAAGCTGGGCACCCAGGCCATCACGGTTCTCTACAAGGAGGAGGCCGACGCCATCGCCGCCGGTCTGGACTGGTCGCAGTATCGCCCCGAGGAGCATGGCGCTCACGAGGAAGGTTGCGGTTGCGGCGAGCACGGCGAGGACCATGAGTGCGGTTGTGGCCATCACCACGGCGAGGACCACGAGTGCTGCGGCGGCCACGGCCATGACGACGGCCACGAG
>URBB01000064.1 GCA_900545835.1 uncultured Collinsella sp.
TGACGTGCATGTGGCCTATCCGCAGTATGAGCAGGTGCTTCGCTTGGCCCAGGATTCGGGTGCCAAGGTTTCGGATACCGATTACGCGGATACCGTTACACTTCACTTGGTGTTTAAGGCGGGGGAGCAGGAGCCATTTTGCGCCAAGATGCGCGAGCTTATGGCGGGACGCGAGGAGATCGAGGTCGGCGCTCCCGAATTTGCCGAGTTCTGACGGCGACAGCCGGCGTGCTTTTGGATGGATCCCAAGCGCGCCGGCCGTCGTTTTATGTCGCTGCCGTTTACTCGGCGAGCTGCTTTAGCACATCACAGGCGATTTCGACGGCATCGTCGATGCAGCCGGGGCAGCTGCGGAGCGGACCCTTGTCCGATCCGATGCCCTTGAGCGTGCCGCAGACGGTCGTCGTGTTCTTCTCGCCAAAGCGCTTGGCGATTTCGCGCGACAGCTTGTAGGTCTGGCCCTTAGTCTTGGGGTTTTCCATGCCGTCGCTCATTACAAACCCCATGATGGCCACGGCGCCCGAGATGGCGCCGCAGGTCTCGGTCATGCCACCCATGCCGGCGCCAAAGCCCTCGGTGAGGGTAAAGGCGGTCTGGGGGTCGAGCCCGACGGCAGGTGCGAGCGTGCAGGCAACGGCCTGGGCGCAGTTAAAGCCACGGGCGTGGTATTCGGCAGCTTGAGCCTGACAGGCGGTGATGTCGAGCTGGGCCGTATCGATTTGCTTCATCGTTGTCTCCTTGGTTACGGTGTACCCGACTATGGTACCCGTGACGGGGTATGTAATCATCGAGAGCTTCATGGATGCCTCATTTTTATCTATCGAGCAAATGCCCAAGGCTTGAGATAAATACCCCTAATCAATTTGTCCCATAACCTACCTTGGGGATGGGTTGAGAGGGGTGCAGGGTAGCGGTATCGTGAACCGAATAAAACGTAACCCAGGCAAGGGAGCTAGATATGAGCGAGCAGACTATCGGCACTACATGTGTTCAGGGCGGCTATCACCCGGGAGATGCGGAGCCGCGCCAGGTGCCCATCTACCAGTCCACCACGTGGAAGTACGACACGTCCGAGCACATGGGCAAGCTGTTTGACCTGGAGGAGTCTGGCTACTTCTACAGCCGTCTGCAGAACCCCACGTGCGATTTGGTTGCCGCCAAGATCTGCGAGATGGAGGGCGGCGCCGCAGCGATGCTCACGAGTTCGGGCATGGCTGCGAACTTCCTCGCTATCTTTAACGTGGCCGGTGCCGGCGATCACGTGGTCGCAAGCTCTGCCATTTACGGCGGTACGTATAACCTGCTCGCCCACACCATGGGCCGCATGGGCGTGACCTGCACGTTCGTCGCCCCCGACTGCACCGATGAGGAGCTGGAGGCTGCCTTTCAGCCCAACACAAAGCTCGTCTTTGGCGAGACGATCGCAAACCCCGCCCTTGCCGTGCTCGATATTGAGCGCTTTGCCAAGGCCGCACATGACCACGGCGTGCCGCTGATGGTCGACAACACCTTCCCGACGCCCGTGATGTGCCGTCCCTTTGAGTGGGGCGCCGACATCGTTACGCACTCCACCACCAAGTACATGGATGGACATGCTGCCTACCTGGGCGGCGTGATCGTCGACCACGGCCAGTTTGACTGGATGGCCCATGCGGACAAGTTCCCGGGTCTCACCACGCCTGACGAGAGCTACCATGGCGTGACCTATGCCGAGAAGTTCGGTCGCGAGGGCGCCTTCATTACCAAGGCCACCGCGCAGCTCATGCGCGATCTTGGCCCCATGCAGAACCCGCAGGCGGCGTTCTTCTTGAACAGCTCGCTCGAGAGCCTGCATGTGCGCATGCCGCGTCATTGCGAGAACGGCCTGGCCGTTGCCAAGTTCCTGCAGAGCCATCCCAAGGTGCGCTTCGTGAGCTATCCGGGTCTGGAGGGCGACAAGTACTATGACCTCGCTCAGAAGTACATGCCAAACGGTACCTGCGGCGTTGTGAGCTTTGGCTTTAATGGTGGTCGCGCGGCGGCCGAGACCTTTATGAAGAGCCTCAAGCTCGCCCAGATCGCCACGCACGTGGCCGACGCCCGCACTTGTTGCCTGCATCCCGCTAATGCCACACATCGTCAGATGAACGATGAGGAGCTCATCGCCTGCGGCATCTCCGCCGACATGGTACGCCTGTCGTGTGGCCTCGAGGACACGGCCGACTTGATTGCCGACCTTGAGCAGGCACTCGAGCAGTGCTAGGCTAGCGTTCGCATAAGGCGCCGATGCTGGCAGAAAGCTTCGGCGACCTTTCGTTCCGATTCCGTAGGCGGGACCCCAATCGCGGCTGTTTGCAGGCGATCGGGGCCCCGTTTTTTTTGCGTTAGGCCACTCGAAAGGATGGATATGGAGAAAACTGCAGAGCAGTTGCGCCGCGAGCACATTGCTCTAGAGGGTGACACCCATGGCAAGAACAAATGGGCGATTCTGTTTACCGTGCTCATCATGACGTTTATGGTGTGTCTGGATTCGACCGTCGTTACCGTGGCGCTGCCCGTGATGCAAAAGGAGCTGGGCGTGGGCCTCGATCGCATTCAGCTGGTAAGCTCGGTGTATCTGCTTGCGACATGCGTGGCTATGTTGCCGTTTGGCCGTCTGGGCGACGTGCGCGGCAAGGTGAATGTGTTCCAGCTGGGCGTCATCGTCTTTTCGGTCGGTTCGCTGCTGTGCGGCCTTTCGGCCTCGCTCGAGGTTCTTATCCTGGCACGCATTGTTCAGGGCATCGGTTGCGCGGCGGCCATGGCTAACAACATGGGTATCATCACCGAGTCGTTTCCGGCGCGCGAACGTGGCCGTGCCATGGGTATTCTCGCGACCTTCGTGGCCCTCGGCATGATGTGTGGCCCCGTGCTCGGTGGCATGCTGGTGGCAAGCTTTCCCTGGGAGAGCATCTTCCTCATCAACCTGCCCATTGGCGTCATCTCGTTTATCGTGGGGCTCTACACGTTGCCGCATGTTAAGCCGGAGGCCGGCGACCGTCCCATGTCCCTTGCCGAGGCCGCTCGTCGCTGCTTTGCAAATTCGGCCTTTACCATCAACCTTGCCTGCATGCTCATCGTGTTCGTTGGTATTGGCGCATCCGAGTTTATCCTGCCGTTCTATTTTCAGGACGCCCACGGCTTTGGTTCCGACATTTCCGGATTGCTGTTTTTGGCGCTGCCGATGGTGAATGCCTTTATCGGCCCGCTTTCGGGTGCGGTTTCGGACCGTGTTGGCTGCGAGGGTCCCACGGCGGTCGGCCTGGGCGTGTACGTGTGCGGGCTCTTTGCGGTAAGTACGCTCGACGAGCACTCTTCCATCCCTGTGATTGTGTGCTGTGCCGCGTTTATGTCGTGCGGTACGTCGATTTTCCAGAGCCCCAACAACTCGCTGTATATGGGCTCGGCTCCGCGCGAAGCGCTCGGCTTTGCGGGCAGCCTGGGTAGTTTGGCACGCTACGCCGGCATGGCGCTCGGCATTACGGCGGCGTCGCATATCCTGTATGGGCAGATGAGCGTGGCAATGGGCGAGGCCGTGACCAGTTTTGTTACAGGTCGTCCGGACGTATTCCTATTCGGCTTTCGCTCGGTGTTCTACGTACTCATGGCTGTGGCCGCCGTGGGCTTTGCGCTTGCCATGGTGCGTTTGGTGAAGATGCGCGCCCGCCATTAGCATGTTGGGAGGCTGTCTGCCACGATTCGCGCCGTCCCAAAAAGACTGGTTTGTGGTGCGATGTGGCTTGTGGGGCGGGCGGGGGTCGGTCCGTGGTAGACTATCGAACAACGTTTATTAATCGCGCGGTATCGTTGCCGCGAGAAGGGGTTGCGCCATGCAGGAGCTTGAGGATCGTATTCGCCATGACGGCATCGTAAAGGCCGGTAACGTCCTTAAGGTCGATGCCTTCCTCAACCACCAGTGCGACGTTGAGCTGTTCGACCACATGGGTGCCGAGTGGGCCCGTCTGTTCGAGGGTGTCGAGATCAACAAGATCCTGACGATTGAGGCTTCGGGCATTGGCATGGCCTGCATCGCAGCTCAGCATTTTGGCGGCGTGCCGGTGGTCTTTGCCAAGAAGGCGCAGTCCATCAACCTCGATGGCGAGCAGTATGCCACGACCATCTACTCCTTCACCAAGCAGAAGGAGTACCCGGTCATTGTAGGTAAGCGCTTCCTGTCCGAGGGCGACAAGGTTCTGATCATCGACGACTTCTTGGCTAACGGCTGTGCGCTTGAGGGTCTCATCAAGATCTGCGAGGCTGCGGGCGCCGAGGTTGCCGGCATCGGTATTGCCGTGGAGAAGGGCTTCCAGGGCGGCGGCGATAAGCTCCGTCAGCGCGGCTTCCGCGTTGAGAGCCTGGCCCGTATCGCCGATATGGACTGCGAGAACGGCGAGATCACCTTCGCCTAAGCGCGCAACACAAGCGATTGGTATGCGATGTGACAAAGGGACTTTCCCTTTGTCACATTTTTTATGAGGGGAGGTGTTGATATGGATGAGAACAAGATGGGATGGCGTGAGTATGCGCGCTATGCCGAGATGTCGGTCGAGGAGCTGGCGCACGATTGCGAGGTACAGGTGTTTCGCGCGACAGGTCCGGGCGGGCAGGGCGTGAACACGACGGACTCTGCGGTGCGCATGAAACATGGGCCCACGGGGATTGTCGTGACGGCGCGTGAGAGCCGCAGCCAGTTTCAGAATCGCGCGAGCTGTCTGCGTAAGCTGCGCGCTGAGCTTGAGCGTCGCGGGCGTCCACCGCGTCGACGCGTAAAGACCAAGGTGCCTCAGCGCTCTCGCCAGCGCAGGCTCAACGACAAGCACTTCAACGCCATTAAAAAGGCCAACCGTCGCAAGCTGGGCGGGGAGGAATGATCTTATCAATAAGTTGCGGTGAAATAGGGACTGTTTTGCGGCTTTAGATGCATAAACAGTCCCTATTTCACCGCAACTTAGGTGGGGTTAGCGGGTGGGATGCCAGACGTGGAGGGCGCCGGCGAGGATGTCGACCTCGATGCGTGAGGCGACAACGGGCTCGCCGTCGGCCTGGATGGGGTAGTCGGGCTCCTCAAAAGTGAGCTCGGCATGGCGGCATCGGCGCATGCGAACCGGTGGCAACTTGGTATGGTGGCCGTCCTTGGCCGAAAGAAACATAGGCAGGGCAACCGCACGCGGAACGGGGCCGCAGGCGTAGCAGACGTCGAGTACGCCGTCGCAGGGGTCGGCATCGGGGCAGATGCGATAGCCCGAGCCATAGGTAGGACCCAGCTGAATTGCCATGATGATCGCCCGCACGCGCTCGGCGGGCGCGCCATCAAAGCTGATGGTCATGGGGTAGTTGCGATAGCGCAGGCCAAACTGCTCAAGTCCCGATAGGGTGTAGAGCGGAGCGCCGGCGAGGCCCGTCTTTTTGCGCAGCTCGGTGGTGCCCAGGCCGATGGCGGCATCGATGCCGACCGAGAGCGTCTGGTCGTAGTACTCAACGGTAGCCTCGCCGCTGCCGCTCGCAGGGCTCCACGAGCGAATGCGCCCGATGTCCTGACGCTGCAGCTCGCAGGTGAGCAGCGCGCCAAAATCCTTACCGGAGAAATCGTCGATGCCGAGCGTTTGGGCAAAATCGTTGCCAGAGCCCACGGGTAGGATGGCAAGAGCGGGGCGGGTGTCCTCCTCTTGCGTCATAAGCCCGTTGACGACCTCGTGAATCACGCCGTCGCCGCCAAGGGCGATAACGGTGCGATAGCCCTGGGCCTGTGCGGCCAGCTCCTTGGCGTGTCCCATGCGCTCGGTTAGCACCAAGTCAAACTGGGATGCGCGTGCAGTCATGTCCAAAAAGCGTTGCAGGCGCTCGGCAACTTCGTGCGCCGCACCCGACTGGGCGGCTGGGTTGGCGATGATGAGCGTGCGGCCAAAATCAGTTGCGTGCATGGGGCGACTCCCGGCGTATGACGTGACGGTGCGGTCGCGCTCAGGTCGAATTGCCCCCGATTGTGGCTGCACGTCGAATACTTACGTCTACTCTATCAGGTCGTTGTGGCGCTCGATAGCATCCGCTACCGTACCGCCCTCATCCACAATAAGCGAACGGCGCTTGGGCGAGATGATGCGCTGGGCGGGGTACACGCCGCGGTGTCCGGCAGTTAGGTAGCTGATAAAGGCCACGATGACAAAGAACCCGGCTGCCGTGCCGTGGAACAGGTCGATGGCCATCATGCAGGTGGTGATGGGCACGTTGAGGCCGGCACAGAACACGCCGAGCATGCCGAGAGCCGCCAGAAAACTGGGGTCGATTCCGACGAGGCAACCGATCCAGCCGCCGAGCGCCGCACCGATGCCAAACAGGGGCGTGACCTCGCCGCCTTGGAAGCCCGCACCCAGGGTAAGCGCTGTGACGACCAACTTGATGGCTGCGTCTGCCAGGGTGGTGTTGCCGGCAAATCCGGCGCCGGAAAGCCACGTGGAAAGGCCGGCGTAGTCCCAGGCGTCGAGAAGGGCATAGGCGGCCAAAACCACGAGTGCGCCTATGAGTGCGCGAACGAGGTAATTGGTGATAAAGCGACCGTACAGGCTCTTGACGGTTCGAACTGACCAGGCAAAGAGGCGTGCCGTCAGACCGAAGATAATGGCGCTGATAACAACGATGACAACCGTCCGTGGTGTCATGTTGGGAACGCTGGCGATGACATTCGCTTCGTACTCGGTACCCAGGGCGAGTGATGTAAAGTAGCCGGTAAACGAGGCGACCAGGCAGTAGATGCCCGCGGTGTAGTCGATCTTGCCGATAAAGCACATCTCCATGCCAAAGAAAGCTCCGGCAAGGGGCGAACCGAATACGGCGCCAAAGGCCGACGAGATGCCGGCGAGCATGAGGTCGTGGTGGTCATGCTTTTTGAGGTGGGCGAGGCTCGAGATGTTGCTGGCGATGGTGCCGCCAATCTGCACCGCAGCTCCCTCACGACCGGCCGATCCGCCGGTGAGGTGCGTGAGCGTGGAGCAGACGAAGGTGAGGACGGCCATGCGCATATGGATGAGGCGTGTGCCCAGAGCGGAGTCGATGACCAGGTTGTTACCGCGTTTGGCGGCAAGACCGTGGTTTTTGTACACCCATGCGGTGGCAACGCCCACAACGGGAAGCAGCGCGTAAATCCACGCATGGTGCTCGCGATAGTCAGTCGCGATATTCAACGAGGCCAAAAACGCCCAAGCGGCAACGCCCATGGCGAGCGATACGGTGACGACGAGCACGAGCAACTTGGCGCTCACGAGTAGGTTGCGGACGTTGCGGCGCGTGTCGGCAGCCAAGAGATGCTCGGAGCGGGTAAGTTGATGCCTGCCTGCCGTGATGACGTCGTTCAGGGAGAAAAAGCCGCCGTCGTCGAGCGGCTGGGAATGATCCTGCGTTTCGTTTGCGCTTTCGGTTTTGTCGTTATGAGCCATACGTTCCTCTTTTAGGTTGCAACGCAAGCATTATAAAACGCGGTAAACGCGACGAGCCGGTGGGTTGGTTTCCATTCTGTTTCGCGGCCTGCAACCGACAGGTGTATTTGCGGGTACAGGCCGAGTCGCGGCCGTGCATCGGGGGATTATACTGAGAAAAGCATAAAGAATCGGCGCCCCTGTTGTGCGCCGTGGCATTAAGAGGTGCATATGGCAGAGAAACTCATTCCACTGGAGGACGCGCAGTCGATTGTTCTGTCGCACGTTGCTCCGACCGATCTCGTCGAGATTCCCGTGTGGCAGGCCGCCGGTCTTCCCTTGGCCGAGGACGCGGTGGCTGATATCGACATCTCGCCGTTTGCCAACAGCGCTATGGACGGATATGCCGTGCGCGCAGCCGATCTTGCTGCGGCCGCCGGTGACACTCCGGTGACGCTCTCCGTCGTAGGACACGAGGCCGCGGGCCATGTCTTTGAGGGCACAATCGGCGCGGGCGAGACCGTCCGCATCATGACGGGCGCGCCGGTGCCCGAAGGTGCCGATGCCGTGGTGAAGTACGAGATCGTCGACGTACTCGATGGCGACGGCAACGAGGGCTCGCACGTTCGCTTCTCGGCGCCTGCCAAGGTAGGGGAGAACGTTCGCTCTGCCGCCGAGGAGGCCCATGCCGGCGATGTTGTGATGCATGCCGGCGAGGTCGTGGCTCCGGCGGGCGCCGGCTTGCTGGCAAGCGCCGGATACGCGAGCGTGAAGGTACATGCCGCCCCGCGCGTGGGCATCATCTCGCTGGGCACGGAGCTGGTCGCACCGAGTAACGTGCCGGCGCGTGGGCAGATTCGCGACTCTAACTCGTCGGCGTTGATGGCCGAGGCGCTCGATGCAGGAGCCGAGCCGGTGTTCTACGGTATTGCGCCCGACGATGAGCAGGCGATTGCCGAGCTGGTGCATCGCGCCACGCGAGAGTGCGATTTTGTCATTACAAGTGGTGGCGCCTCGGCGGGCGATTACGACTACGTGACGGCACTCGTCCGGCGCGAGGGCGAGGTGCTGTTCGATCGCATCTCGATGCGTCCGGGCAAGGCCATCACGTTTGGCTTGCTCGGGGGTAAGCCCTACCTGGGGCTTTCAGGCAATCCGGCCGCGGCGTATGTGGGCTTTGAGATGCTTGCCCGTCCGGCGATTCGCAAGATGCGCGGTTTTTCCGAGGGTGCGCGTCCCGTGCAGCAGGCGACGCTCACGCACGGCGTGAAAAAGCGCCAGGACCGACGCTTCTTCGATCGCGCCACGGTTTTGCGCGACCCCGAGACTGGTGAGCTGTTGGTGACCGAGGCCAAGACGCAGAATTCGGCGCTGCTCGGCACGATGCAGCGGTCCAACTGCCTGCTGCGTATTGACGAAGGACCGTGCGAGCTCAAGGCGGGAGATGCCGTGGACGTTGTTCGCGTCGACCTGCCCGAGGGCGCCGTGTTGTAGGAGGAATGCTATGGAGCTGAAGATATCGATCGTGACGTGCTCGGATACGCGCGATCTTGCCCAGGATGAGGCGGGTGCTGCGCTCGAGGAACTTATCGAGGCGCAGGGCTGGACGGTCGCCTCACATGTGGTCGTGCGCGACGACGCCAGCGAGATCGGTGATGCCATTGTGGAAGCCGCCGATGAGTGCCACGCCAATGTCGTGCTCACCTGCGGCGGCACGGGGCTTTCGATGCGCGATGTGACGCCCGAGGCGACGCGTGCCGTCTGCGACCGCGATGTGCCGGGTATTGCAGAGGCAATCCGTGCGTACTCCATGACCAAGACGCGTCGCGCTATGCTCTCGCGCGCCGTGTGCATGCAGCGTGGGTATACGCTTGTCATCAACTTTCCGGGATCTACGAAAGCGGCCCGCGAAAGCTGGGAGGCCGTGAGCGACCAGCTGGAGCATGCGGCCCAAATGACGGCGGGCGGCGGGCACGCCAAATAAGCGCACTACCTGCGGCGGAGCGACCTTACGGGCTGCTCCGCCTTTTTATGCATCGACAGTGCGGCCATCTCGGGGCTATCGGTAAAAGAAATTTATTAGACGAGAAATAATTATTACAAACATTATTCGTACGAAAGTATAATCTAATTACAGAATAAAGCCCGCGGCGGGGTGCCCGGGCGTCGCGTTCGAAAGGGTTGAACATGTTCGATATGGTTTCTCGCCGCGGATTCGTCTCGCTTTCTGCTGCCGCCGCTGCCGGCCTTGGTCTTGCCGGCTGCTCGGGCAGCAAGACGTCCGAGCCGGCCGGATCCGATGCCGGTTCTGCTAAGGCATCTTCCAAGAAAGCTGTCGAGCTGCAGGTCTTTGCCGCCAACTCGCTCGAGAAGGCTCTGCCCGAGGTTCAGGAGCTTTACACCGAGCAGACCGGCACCACCTTTACCGACACGCAGTTTAAGGCCTCCGGCGACCTCGTCGAGCAGATGCGTGCCGGCGCCGTCGTCGACGTGCTCATCACGGCCTCCAAGGGCACCATGGATGACGCTGAGACCGCCGAGCTCGTCGACACCGACACGCGTGAGGACATGTTCGTCAACGACCTTGTGATCGTTCGCGCCGAGGGCTCCGATACTAAGGTCGAGGCCATCGCGGACGTCGCGAACCTGGACGGCAAGATCGCCATCGGCGACGCTAAGACCGTTCCCGCCGGCAAGTACGCCAACCAGGCGCTGGCTTCTGTGGGTCTCTATACCGGCACCGAGGGCGACGACGGCGAGTACACGCCCGAGCTCGCCGACAAGGTAGCCCTGGCCGATAAGGTGGGCACCGCCGCCGCCTATGTGTCCACAGGCGACTGCGTGGCTGGCTTTGTCTACAGCTCCGATATCTTCCGCTACGACGGCATCGAGGAAGCCTTCGTGTGCCCCGAGGATTCGCACAAGCCCATCGTGTACCCGGGTGCTGTCGCCGAGAGCTCCGAGCACGCCGACGAGGCCAAGGCATTTATCGACTTTTGCCTGTCCAACAAGAAGGCCCAGAAGATTTGGGCCAAATACGGCTTTGAGCTTTCCGCGTAGTGCGGCTTGGCGCGATAATTCCATCGTTTTGTGTTTCACTCCGTCCTTGTATTCTCTTGGAGCTTTTCGTGCTTAATAGATTCCGCATGCTTGTCGCCTGTGCTTTGACCTTCGCGCTTTGCTGGGTGCCGGGATTTGCGTTTGCTGGGGACGCTGAGGACGGGGCCCAGGTTGCTGCGACCGCTCATGGGCTTTCTTATGGGATCGAGGGTTTTGAGCGGTTGGCCAAGGGGACCGCTCGTGCCATGGAGGGCCAGCCTGAGGGCTACCGGTTTCCCGTTGACGAGGACGTGGACCTTGTAGTGGCGCCTGCTGCCGATCGCGTTGTGGTGTGGATATCGCCCAAAGCGGTCGAGAAGTATGGATTGGATCCGCAGGACAACGAGTGCGTATCGGGTCTCAAAGCCCTCGTCTGTGAGCTCGACAGCGCAAACTGCATGGGAGGTGCGCAGCTAGGGGACGTGGATCTTCCTTGGTATGTCACGGCGGAAACAACGTTTGATGCCGGCGGGTATACCTATGGCTTTGATGAGCGCGGTGCGGATGGGGATCGCTATGTGGTGATTGCATCAGCCTCGGGTGATGCCAAAGGCGGCGCGCGTTGGCTTGATAGCGCTCAAATGGCAGAAGCATCGTCAGTCGTGTTGCGGGATGAACAGGACCCCTTGACCTCTTTGGCCTCCTTTTTGGGTGACATCGACTATCGTCCGTTTTGGGTGTCCATTAAAACGAGCGGCCTTGCCCTGCTAATCTCCTTTGCGCTGGGTCTGTTCGCCGCGTGGAAGACTATGGGTACTTCGAGTCGCATCAAGGGCCTGCTCGATTCGGTCTTTACGATTCCTATGGTGCTGCCGCCCACGGTCTGCGGCTTCCTGCTCCTCATGCTGTTTGGCCGCTCGACCGGGGTGGGCCAGTGGCTGATCGCGCACGGCGTCTCGATCGTCTTTACGTGGCCCGCGGCGGTCATTTCGGCCGTCGTTGTGTCGTTTCCGCTGGTCTACCGCACGGCGCTCGGAGCCTTCGAGAGCCTCGACACGCAGATGCTCGATGCCGCGCGAACCCTGGGATGGTCCGAACGTCGCATTTTTGCCAAGCTCATGATGCCGCTTGGCTGGCCCTCGATTGCCGCCGGCACGGTGCTCGCCTTCGCGCGTGCCATGGGTGAGTTTGGCTGCACCCTGTTTTTTGCGGGCAACTACGCCGGCATTACCCAGACCATCCCCATCGCTATCTACTTTGAATGGATGGGCGGCAACACGTCGGTGGCCCTCTTTTGGGTCGTCGTCGTAATAGCGTTCAGCTTCCTGGTCATCCTGTTCATCAACATGTACACCTGTCTCTTATACACATCTGACGCTGCCGACGACGGAGAGAGTGTAG
>URBB01000065.1 GCA_900545835.1 uncultured Collinsella sp.
GGGCCAGGTCGCACGCCAGACCATTCCGGCGCCGATCCAGACGTTCTCCGAAGTCACACTCGACCGCTGCGACGGCCAGCAGGAGAGCCTGCGCGCTGTCTATAAGACCGATGAGGAACTTGCCGACGCCATCGCAGCCGCTTATCGCACGGTGATCGCCGACCTGTACGCAGCAGGCTGCCGCAACATCCAGTTTGATGACTGCACCTGGGGCATCTACTGCGACACCGATTTTGTCGCCAAAACCGGCATGAGCCCGGTCGACCTGCAAAAGGTAAGCGAGCTGGGCGTGGCGCTCAACAATGCCGCCATCGCGGACAAGCCCGACGATCTGGTCATCAACACGCATGTGTGCCGCGGCAACTACCACTCCACCTATGCCTTCGAGGGCGGCTATGACCCCATCGCGCCGTACCTGTTCGCAAACGAGGATGTCGATGCATTTTACCTGGAGTTCGATACGCCGCGTGCCGGCGGTTTTGAGCCGCTGAAGTACGTTGCCCCCGGCAAGAAGGTCGTGCTGGGCTTGGTAACCACCAAGGCGGCAGAGCTCGAGAACGAGGATGTTATCGTCGAGCGCATCCGTGAAGCCGCAAAGTACGTGCCGCTCGAGAACCTGTATCTGTCGCCTCAGTGCGGCTTTGCCAGCTGCGAGATTGGCAACAAGCTGACCGAGGATGAGCAATGGGCAAAGATCGCGCTGGTCAAGCGCATTGCCGAGCGCGTTTGGAAATAGCGCTAGTGTTTGCAGGTGGCGGCGCGTGCGAGGCATAGTGTATCGCGTACAATGGTTCGGATCGTATCGTTCGGGCAGGTTATCCGATATGCCTGATCGCCCTTCCATTCGAAAGGACATCCATGTCCCAGTCCTCGACGCCCGCCGTCAGCGATGCCATCTACGACGCATCGTCGCTCGGCCGCCCGCGCATGTTCCTGCTCGGCCTACAGCACCTGTTTGCCATGTTTGGCGCCACCGTGCTGGTGCCCGTGCTCACCGGCCTCTCGGTATCGGCAACGCTTTTGTTTGCCGGCTTGGGCACGCTGCTGTTCCACTTCCTGTCGCGCGGTAAGGTGCCGGCATTTTTGGGCTCATCGTTTGCCTTTATTGCCGGTTATGCCGCAATCGCGCCCAACGGCGAGACCGAGCTTTTGCCCTACGCCTGCCTGGGCGTAGCTTGTGCCGGTCTGCTCTATCCGGTGCTGGCGGCGCTCTTCCGCGCGTTTGGCGCCAAGCGTGTCATGCGTTTCTTTCCGCCGGTGGTGACTGGCCCCATCGTCATTTCCATCGGCTTGATCCTGGCAAGTTCCGCTATTGCTAACTGCCAGACCAACTGGCTTGTGGCTGTCATTGGCGTTGCCGTTATCGTCATCTGCAACATCTGGGGCCGTGGCATGGTCAAGATCGTGCCGATTTTGCTGGGCGTTGTGGTGAGCTATGCCGTTGCGGCTGCGCTCGGCGAGGTTGATTTCTCGGGTGTTGCCGCCGCTCCGTGGGTCGGTCTGCCCATCGTGTGGGACAACACCGTGTTTGCACTCTTTGGGCCGCAGTTCGATAGCGGTCTTGCCACGACGGCCATCATCACCATCATGCCGCTGGCCTTCGCGACCATGATCGAGCATATCGGTGATATCTCCGCTATTGGCTCCACCTGTGAGCGCAACTACATCGCCGATCCCGGCTTGCATCGCACACTGCTCGGCGATGGACTCGCCACGATTCTGGCTTCGCTCTTTGGCGCTCCGGCCAACACCACGTATGGCGAGAACACCGGCGTGCTTGCCCTGACGCGTGTGTTTGACCCGCGCGTGATTCGCATTGCCGCGTGCTGCGCTATCGTGCTTTCGTTCTGCCCCAAGTTCGCTGCCGTGATTGCCGCCATGCCGGCGTGTGTAATCGGCGGCGTGTCGCTCGTGCTCTACGGCATGATCAGCGCTGTGGGCGTCCGCAACCTCATCGAGAACCAGGTCGATTTCCAGAACAACCGCAACGTGCTGGTTGCCGCGCTGGTGCTCGTGCTTTCGCTCGGCATCGCGTACAGCACCGCCGGCGCCATCGTGTTGGAGCTGGGCGGCGTGACCATTTCGCTGTCCGGCATTGCCGTGGGCTCACTGGTGGGCATTGTGCTCAACGCCATCCTGCCGGGTAACGACTTTGAGTTTGATGTCTCCGAGCTTGAGGAGGCTGCTGAGTAGCAGCTGCGTTCAGCTAAAACAAGATATGGTGCCCATGCGTATATGCGTGTGGGCACCATTTTTAATGTGTCAGTATCCAGTGGATGCCGCGGGCCATGCGTAAGTCGGTTTGGGCAAAGTGATTGCCGGGGTTGAGCTCCAGCGTTGTTGGAATGCCGCGCTCGACGAGCAACGCTTCCATCGCGCGTGTGTCGTCGAGTACATGCCGCATCATGCGGTTGGGCGTCTTGGTTTCCTTTTTGCCGAGTGACAGGTAGACGGCTTGCAGGCTGCCGGCAAAAGGGGCCGTGCTGGCACGGTCGACAAAGTCGGGAAACCATAGCGACCCCGATGCGCTCGCGGCGCGGTCAAAGGCGTCGGTTTGCCAGAGGGACCAGAGTGCGAAGAGGCCCGCGAGCGAGTAACCGGCAATGCCGCGCCAGGTGGGCGGCTGAGGAAGCGACGACTCGACCTGGGGGATTATCTGATTCAGCAGCTCATCAAGAAAATCGGCAGCTTGGCCGCCGAAAGGCTCGGCATCGCGTACGGTCCCGTCGCATGCCCAGGGGCTCAGCTCGCGATTCCAATCGAGCCCGCCAATGGTGACGAGGGCGAATGGCGGACAGTCGAGCTCTCGGCAACACTTATAAACCTCGCTGCCGTCGCCCACGACCACAGGAAGGTAGATGACAGGCGCGCTTTCCGTATGATTCGAATAAACGGTTATCTGCTTTTGATGCGCTTCCATGACGGGCTTCTCTCAGTGTTGTGATATCGGCAGCCCCAATTGTCGCACGCCAGCGTATGCCGGTTGGGCTAGACCAAAGACAATCTCGTGCATCCCCTGCGGACGCATATGGAAAACGCCACCGCCGGAGGGGAGCTCGGCGATGGCGTCGTTAAACGGTGCTCGGGCTCGGGGCCTTCGCGGGAGCTGCCATGTGCGCAGAGGCGTCTAAGAACGCTTACGGCTCGCCATGGTGCCTGCGGCGATAGCGGCTGTTCCCGCAAGGACGGTTGCCACGATGGCCGCACCCGAGGTGTCGCCGGTTGCCGCGAGCACGCCGGTAGTCTTGGCTTTCGTGGTTGAAGCCGCAACGGCCTTGGTCGGCTTTGAGCCCTCAGGCTTGGGGTTCTGCTTGGACTCCGCGGGCTTGCTTTCTGCGGGCTTGGTCTCGTCGGGCTTGGGGTCTTCCGGCTTGGCTACCTCGGGAGGTGCGATGGTCGTACTTTTGGCGACTGCTTTGATATAGAGGGAGTCGACCGTGGCGTCGCCCGTGCCGATGGCTTGGCCTGCCTCGTAGATGCCGTCACGGAGCTTGCGATAGTCAATGACCTTGCCGCCTTCGGGCGTCTGGATGGCGGCGTTCTCAATCTTGATGGTGCCGATTGTCTTGCCGTCAGCGCTCATGGCACGGGCAAAGATTGCCGCTGTATCTCCTTCGGCCGTTACCTTGCTGCGGATGATCGAGATGACTGCGGGTGTGACGCCCTCGCTGGTCTGGGCGATGATGCTGATGTTCTCGCCTTGGGGTTCGCGCCTCGTCTCGCCATCTTGGTTTTCGCTGTAGGGGATGGGGCCGTCGCCGTTCTCGACATAGCGGGCTATGGCCTTGACAACGGAGTCGCTGATGTAGATGTGGCCGCCCTTCTCGTTGGGTCGATCGTTTCTGGTGGAGAATGCAGCCGAAACCTCGCCTTCCGCAAACGCGTCCACGGTGGAGCCGTTCTTGACGACGATGTCGTCCTGGTAGGTGAAGAGGGCGTTGGCGCCACCGTATCTGCCTTTACTTGCACGGACCGTCACGTTTGCATGATCGAGGGTGATGCCCTTGTGGGCATAGACGCCATATTCAACACCGTTTACGTTGAGGGAGGCGTTTGTGGCTGCGAGGCTGCCCTTGGCCTCGACGGCAGCGTCTTTCTCGGAGCTTGCCTTGACCTGGCTGCCGTCCGAGATGTTGATATTGCCGCCGCTCCAAAGGGCCTCACCATCGGCTGAGCTTGCCTCGACCGTCCCGCCACCCTTGATGGTGAGGTTCTTGTCGGCTCCAATACCCTTGTCCTTGGTAGCCCTGGCGGTGACGGCTCCGCTGTCGTCAATCGTGATATTGCCTTTTGCCCTGATGCCATCCGATGCACCCGTGGCGTTGACGTTGCCCGAACCTTTAATAGCGAGATCACCTCCGGCATTGATGGCATCAAACCCAGTGCTCGTGGCGTTGACGGATCCGGCTCCGTCGATGTTGATATTACCCGTGGAGAGGATAGCATCCTCAGTAGATGTCACGCTGAGCGTGCCGCCCTCGTCGCCTTGGATATTGAGCTCGGCATTCTCGTTAGTGCCATGAGAAACGTTGATGCTTTCGATCCATTCGGCAGTGACGATGTTGGTTCCCGAGTAATTCACGTTGAGCTTGCCTGCGGCCTGGATCTCGCCGCCGTTATAGTTGTTGAGCTTCAAGTCGTCGGCGCCGTCCCACGACCAGGTACCGGCCTCGTCGCTCGCCGCGGTGCTGTACTTGTTGCCGCCGACCTTGACCCATTCCGCTGCGAGCGAGACGCTCGGCATGAGCAGCGAGCTCACCGTGAGCGCGCACACGGCGCCCGCGACGATGCGGCGCGTCACGCGGCGCCAGCTGCCGTGCGCGAGTCCTATACGACGGCGAACGTCGGGTTCGGCAACATGGGTTCCGGCGGTAGTGTCATTGCGTTTGGGGGTCGTGAACAAGGCTGCCATGGTTGCTCCCATCCTCATAGGGCCTATGCGATTAAGCCCAGCATATCTGCAGGATGCAGCCGGCGGTAGTGCCGTTTGGAGGGCAAAATGTCCAAAACTTGGGAAGCAAAACATCGCGCGTCTGTGCGTTGCCTGGCTTTAAAAGAAAAGCGCGGAGCCGCTCGATGCGACTCCGCGCTTTGGTGTTCTGTTTTAGCAGACTATGCCGTTACGCTACGAAGAAGTAGACGAGGAAGGCGAGAGCTGCGATCCACATGAGCGGCTTGATCTTGGAGGCCTCGCCCTTAAAGAGCGCGACGATCACGTAGGCGATAAAGCCTAGGCCAATGCCGGCAGAGATGGAGTAGGTGAAGGGCACGCCGGCGACAATCATGAACGCCGGGAAACCCTGCGACACGTCGGACCAGTCGATCTCGGAGGCCTCGCTCATCATGAGGTAGCCGACGTAGACCAGAGCACCGCAGGTGGCGGCGCTGGAAACGATGGTGACGATGGGGGAGAAGAACGCGGCGAGAATGAACAGCACGCCGGTGGTGACGGAGGTGAGGCCCGTGCGGCCACCGTCGGCGGCGCCAGAAGTGGACTCGACGAAGGTGGTGATGGAGGAGACACCCATGAAACCGCCCACAGCGGCGGCGGCGGAGTCGACGATTAGGATCTCCTTGATATTCTCGACGTTGCCGTCGTCGGTGAGGAACTCGCCCTGCTTGGCCACGGCCATCGCGGTGCCCATGGTGTCGAAGAAGTCACTCATGAGCAGCGAGAACGAGATGACGAGGAGCGCGGGGTCGGTAAGGACCTTGACGATGGCGGGCACGCCGCCGGCGTCGGCGATGGGGCCACCGATGCTCGAGAAGTCGAGCGGGGCGATGATACCGGTCGGAGCCTGGGTCACACCTAGGGGGATACCGGCGATGACGGCGACGACGATGCCGATGAGCAGCGAGCCGGGGACGTTGCGGCAGGCGAGGGCGACCGTCACGACGATGGAGATGATGCCGACGATAAAGGTGGGGGAGGTGATGTCGCCCAGACCGACGAGCGTACCGGCGCCAGCGGTGATAATGCCGGCATCGCACAGGCCAATCATGGCGATGAACAGGCCCAGACCCACCGAGATGGCGTGACGCAGGACAACCGGGATGGCGTCCATGATGGCCTCGCGCAGGCCACAAAGCACGAGCAGCAAGATGACGACGCCCTCAAGGAAGATGACGCTCATGGCCACGTGCCAGTCACCGCCGCAGACAGTGGTGGTGATTCCAGCGATCATCGCGTTGACGCCTAAGCCCGACGCGCAGGCGAGCGGGCGGTTGGCGAAGATGCCCATGCAGATGGTCATGATGCCGGCGCCCAGGCAGGTGGCACAGGCGAGCGCTCCCGCATCGATGCCGGCGCCCGAGAGCACCGCAGGGTTGACGGCGATGATGTAGGCCATCGCCAGGAATGTTGTCAGTCCAGCGCGAAGTTCGGTCCCGATTGTGGACTTGCGCTCGCTGACGTGAAATAGTTCGTCCATGCATACCCTTTCCTTGTTCGGCCCCGAGTTTAGGCCGATTGACACGAACTCACCCACTATAGCCCCTTTACGACGCTGTTGTTCCTCGCATGTTGATGTTCGGCGCTTTGTAGCAGACGGACGGTATTTTTCGCATGAAAATGTGTGGGTACCGTATACTTAAGCGGTTACAACGACCCCTATGGAGGAACGTATGATTAAAGAGCTCTGCCACGACGAGGCTATTCTGTCCCAGCGTTGCGAGGTCGCGACCGTCGAAGACGAGTCGGTCGCACAGGACCTGATCGATACCATCAAGTCGCTCGAGGACGCCGGTTGCCTTGCCGCCAACCAGATTGGCGTCACCAAGAAGGTCTGCGTCTATTTGGACGACGCCGGCGAGCCCCACGTGCTCTACAACCCTCGTCTGGTGTTTGGCCTGGGCGCCAGCAAGATGGAGGAGAGCTGCCTGACGCACGACGAGATCACCAAGTCCACGCGCTATATCAAGTGCAAGGTCGCTTATGACGTGATCGTCGACGGCAAGATGTGCGAGCGCAAGCAGGACTTTGTGGGCTTCGAGGCGCAGATGATTCAACACATGATTGACCACTGTCTAGGAAAGTTGGTCTAAGGGGACCAAAGCACCGCACCTTGCCGCTCAATCGTCGCTCGCGTACCTTAAGTACGCTTCGCTCCTCTTTCGTGGCAATCTGCGGCACTTTGACCCCTTAGACGACCTGCGGGGTTAACTTGGTTGAGTTTATCCTGCTTGAATAGTCCGGGCGTGACATTGTTGTCATGTCCGGGCTTTTGTGTTTAGCGCCTCTTTGTTTGGTGACAATGAACTTAGCAAGAAAGTGAAGCTAGGAGGCGCCATGTGTACGAGCATTCGATTTACCGATAATTCTGGCCACATGTATCTGGGCCGCAACCTCGACTGGAGCTTTGACTACGGCCAACAGGTTCGCGTGATGCCGCGCGGGTTTCACATTCCGTATTCGTTTATCGACGACGCGACAGCGGCACACGCGGTGATCGGTATGTGCATCGATTACAAGAACTATCCCATGTTTTTCGATTGCGGTAACGATGCGGGTCTGGCTGTGGCGGGGCTCAACTTTCCCGGCTATGCCGAGTATGCCGAGGGCCCGGTTGATGGAAAGACCAATATCGCGGCCTATGAGTTTCCCCTGTGGGTGGCGTCGACGTTCTCGACGGTCGACGAGGTCGAGGCTGCGCTGCGCGATACGGTGATTGTCGCCAAATCTGCAGGAGAGGGGCTGGGCGTGTCGCTGCTCCATTGGATTATCGGCGACAGCCAGCGTAGCATCGTGGTCGAGATGATGGCTGACGGCCTGCATGTATACGACGATCCGGTCGACACCCTTGCCAATCAGCCCACCTTCCCGTGGCACATGGAAAACCTGCGCACCTATATCACGGCCACAAGCGATTTTCCGCAGACGGCGACATGGCGTGGCGCCGAGCTCAAGCCCTATGGCGCGGGTGCCGGCATGCGCGGTATTCCGGGTGACTGCTATTCGCCGAGCCGTTTTGTAAAGGCGGCGTACCTCAATGCCAATTACCCGCAAAAGGAGAGCGAGACCGAAAACGTCGTCCGCATGTTCCGTTCACTCGAGGGCGTGGTGATGATTGAGGGGGCGTCCAGGATGGGCGATGGCAAGTTCGAGAAGACTATCTATACCGGATGCTTTAGCGCGCGCACGGGCAATTATTACTACGCGATGTATGGGGATCCGTCGATTCGCTACGTGAGCCTGATGGATGCCGAGGGCGCAAGCCCCGATAGGCTCGTGGTTCCCGAGCCGCGTCGTTCGTAGCCGTTAGCTTTACTGCAATGCAAGGCGGCCCTGCGTCTCCCGTGAGATGCAGGGCCGCTGTCGTTGATTTGTGACGTCGCTAGAAGTTGGCGTCGTTGAGTTGTTCGCTCTCGAGGCCGTCGAGCAGTTGCTGTTCGGGCGTATCGGCGACGCTCTCGAGCAACTCGGTGGGGTCGACGTTCATGTTCCTACCGGCTTCATTGCCGTTGACCAGGTCGTCCGAGAAGATATCGACTTCCATTTCCTCGGCCTCTTCAATCTGGATCTCGAGCGGCACCTGGGTGCGCACAAGTTTGACGGCCGGGCGCATGCGAGCAAAGAGCGGTACGTACTCAATGATGATGGCCGAGTTCTCGAGACCATACCAACGTGCCGGGCTTCCGCAGGCGCGGCGGACGGCGTACTTGATGGCCATGACGCGATGGTCGTTGCGGTTGATGTCCGTTTCGGGGGCAAGCATCTTGCGCAGCATACAAAAACGGAAGTCGCCCACGTTGCCGCGTGTCTCGTAGATGGAGTAGGTGTGATGCTGCGGCGGCAACTCACCCGATGCCATCAGGTCGCCAACGATCTGGCGCAGGTAGGCGTTGATGCGTTGATTGACCTTAAAGCCCAGATCCAAGCGCACGCGGAATAGGAAGTCTGTGCCAAAGGTCTCGACGGAATACTCGTGCGTATAGGGCTCATCGGTGACATGCACGTTGATGAACCAGTATGCCTTGGCGCGCTTGGGATGCTTATCCAAGATGGAGTAGAGCACGTCGCGGTCGAGCGTGAGCGGGTCGGGACTGTTGGTAAGGAACACCAGATTGTCGGCGAGCACGGGGTAGGTCTCGTCGTTGCGCAGGCGGCCGAGCTGGTCAATGTACTTGGAGACGGGCAGCAGGATCGTCTGCGTGCGCTCGATGGCGGTGCCGCGGCGCCACACGTACATAAGGCCAAACAGCAGCGAGGCCAAGAAGATCATCACATAGCCACCGTCAAAGAACATGGTGAGGCACGAAGCGAAGAAGCACAGCTCAATGGCACCAAAGAGCAGGGCGAAGACGCAGGCACCCAGCTTGTGCTTGAGGATGCCGGCGATGTAGCTCGTCAAAAGCGTCGTGGTCATGAGCATGGTCACGGTAATGGCGAGGCCGTAGGCGCTTTCCATGCGCTCGGAGTTTTGGAACAGCAGCACGATGAAGATGCAGCCGACCCACATGATGTTGTTGACGAGCGGAATATAGAGCTGGCCCTTGGTGTCGCTGGGGTAGTGGATGCGCAGGTGCGGCATGAGATTGAGACGGGTTGCCTCGGATACCAGCGAGAACGAGCCGGTGATGAGCGCCTGCGAGGCGATGATGGCCGCTACGGCCGAAAGCACGATGGCAAAGGGGCGCAGGGGCTCGGGAAGCATCATATAGAACGGGTTGACGATATCCATCGCGAGCATCTGGGGATTGGAATTGTTGGCGAGCAGCCAAGCGCCCTGACCCAGATAGTTAAGGATGAGGGCTGCCTTTACGAACGGCCAGGATGCGTAAATGTTAGCCTTGCCCACGTGACCCATGTCCGAATAGAGCGCCTCGGCGCCGGTCGTCGACAGGAAGACGAAGCCGAGCACCATGATGCCCGAGTGGTTGATGGGCGAGAACAGGAACATGATGCCGCGGATGGGGTTGAGTGCGCGTAGGATGGACGGGTTGCCGAGCATGTTGAACAGGCCGGCGCCAGCCAAGAACAGGAACCACAGCGTCATGAGCGGGCCGAACAGCTTGCCGATCGACGAGGTGCCGGCGCGCTGCATGGCAAACAGGCCGCAGATAATGATGATGGTGATGATGATGACGTTGGTCTGGCCGTCACCCAAAAGCGCATGGCCCCACTCGATAGTGCGCAAGCCCTCGATGGCCGTGGTAACCGTGACGGCGGGGGTGAGGATGCCGTCGGCGAGCAGCGCCGCGCCGCCGATCATGGCGGGAAGGATCAGCCACGGCGCCACTTTGCGCACCAAGCTAAACAGGGCGAAGATGCCGCCCTCGTTGTGGTTATCGGCCTTCATGGCGATAACCACGTACTTGACCGTGGTCACGAGCGTCATGGTCCAGATGACGAGCGAGAGCGCGCCCAGGATCATGTCCTCGCTGACGGTACCGATGCCGCCGTTGTTGGCGACGATTGATTTCATGGTATACATGGGGCTCGTGCCGATGTCGCCGTATACGACGCCGAGCGTTACGAGCAGCATGCCAGCGGAGAGGGGAATGGCTCCATGCCCGCCTTGACCACGCTGGTCTTGGGGGCTTGCCTCCAGTTTGTTGTGTGCCACGTGGACTCCCTTAGACATCCGGCCCCTGCAAAGGGCAGCAGACCTTTATGCCATCTTTATACATATAAGAGCAGTTTGGCACATCGGGGTATTTTAGACAATAATCCCCAGCTGAGGATTATTTATGTACGCAGGTAGCATTTCAAAGCAGGGGCTTTTAAGCACGTGCTGTTTGGGCTATGCCAGCCTTGGCGCCTGCGCGTTTGCCGGCGAATTCGCAAAAAATCGCGCCGCCGATGATAAGTGCGGCGCCCATCAGGCGGACCGGTGTTATGACTTCGCCCAAAAGGACGGCCGAGAACACGACGGCCGAAAGCGGCTCGAGGTAGCCGACGACCGCAACGGTCTGGACGGGCAGCTTGGCGACAGCGCTAAAGTAGAGCAAGCAACCGATGCCGGTGTTGACGACGCCGAGCATGACGACGGCGCGCCAATCAATACTGGCGGCGACGCCGGCGGACAGGAATGAGGGAGCGCCCTGCGTGATGAGCGTGAGGACCAGCGCGGTCACAAAGGCGGCGCTCACCTGGAGCGTGGAGTTCTCGAGACCTTCGATATGTGGCGCTCCCTTGCTGGCAATGACCATCAACGCGTAGCAGAAGGCCGAGGCGATGCCGCAAGCGATACCCGCAATGGGCATATTGCCGCCTAGACCTTGTGCCGCAATGAGAAAAGCACCACAGGCGACGGCGATAAAGCCGGCGATTTTGCTGCCGGTCAGCTTTTCGCCAAAGATGAGCGGGGAGAGCGCCATGACGATGATGGGGCCGCAGTAGTACAGCAGCGAGGATACGCCGACGCCAATCGTCTGGTAGGCGCGGAACAGAAAAATCCAGCTGGCGCCCAGCGCGGCTCCCGAGAGGATGAGAGCCGCAGCTTCGCGGGGACGAGATGGCGCCTGCAGTTTATGACGTTGGGTGATGGCGAGGATGGTGACAAGCGAGAGAGCGCCCAAAAACGTGCGTAGTAGCACGATATCGGAGCTCGGCAGCGCGATGGCAGCGGCGATGATGCCGTTGGAGCCAAACAATAGCAATGCTGCTAAGTACGTAAACAGTCCGTTGTTCATGCGCTGACATCCCCTCTATATCCGAGCATGTTCACTATGGGTGAACTGACTTTAGAAGAAAAGCGAATATAATGCATGGATAGTATGAGAACTGTCTCTTATACACATCTCCGAGCCCACGAGACCGGAGCCTATCTC
>URBB01000066.1 GCA_900545835.1 uncultured Collinsella sp.
CGAGATAGGCTCCGGTCTCGTGGGCTCGGAGATGTGTATAAGAGACAGGTGCCAGCACACGATAGCTGCGGCTGCCGTCGGCCACGTTGGAGAGTTGCTGGATCGACAGAATCGCCGCGCATGCAACGACCAATACAAAGCCGATGTAGATGGCTAGGTAGCTAATAAGACCGTTCATTTGCGCTACTTGCGTGTACATCTCGGAGCGTGTGATGAAGATTCCCCACGACCCCGGCTCCTTGCCGTCAACGAGCAGATTGTCGAGCACAGTGTTTTTAATGCTCTCGTCTGCCTCAGTCGTATCCATCCCCTGTTTGTAGTTAACGAGCAGGCTACTGGAATACGGCTGCAGATTAAGTTGGGACAACAGCTCGTCGGCAACGACGACGGTACCCGGATTACTGCCCATCGCCGAGTTGGCGATGGCCGCCGTATCTTCGTCCGATTTATCGGTTGCGGGCTTGAGCGTATGCCCGCCCAAGGTAAGGGCATGGCCGCCAGCCATATACTTGGTGTACAGGTCGACCAGCTCGCCGCCCATATCACACGTGAGCAGATACTGGTCGTGACCGATGTGCACCGGCTCCTCGCCCATCATCTGACGCAGTTTGTTGTACTGGCTCGCCGGCGTCACAAACAGACCCATCGTATCGGCATTGCTACCCCCGAACGCCTTGGGAAGCTTTTCGCCCATGATCTTGCACATCTCACTTGGGGTCACCGAAGGATTCGAGCCGCCAAATGGGTAACTCAGATACGAATCGATCTGCACATGCTCACCGGCAACATCGGCGATATTGACCTTCTTGCCGGTCTCGTCGTTGTTGCCCGCCGACTTGCCCTTGCCGTGCCATGCAGGGTACAAATCGACCGTTGTATCGGCCAGCACCATGCGATCGGCCTCAGACGGATTGACATACCCTTTGTACCCTTTGTAGTAGTCGAGCGTATCGGGCGTGTAATAGACATACGTCTGAGACACATCAACAGGGTTATAGCGCTCCAGGTTTTCATTCATCACATTGGCAATCGACATACCGCACGTCACCGAGGTGATGGCCAAAAACAGGAGCATCGCGATGACGCCCATCGAAAAGCACACCGTGTTGACCTTGGCCGCAAGCTGGCGCACGGTAAACATGTTGAGGCCGCGCCAATACACGCCGCGCAGGCTCTGCAGCAGCTTGATGAGCATGCCCGAGAGTCCCCAGAACAGGGCAAAGGTGCCCACGGTAACCATAGCGGTCGTAATGCCAAACTGGTTCATGGCCTCTTGCAGCTTGCTGTCCGTCGCGGTTAGCGGGAACCCATCACGTAGCAGACGGTAATAGGCCACGCCCACAAGCGCCACGCCCACGACAAAGATGGCAATCGCAATCCAGGGGTTGCGTGTCTTGATGCTCTCGTTGCGACGCTCGGCACCCATAAGCTCGATGAGTTTGGTACGACGCACGGCGCGAAGGTTCAGCAGTAGCGTGAGCACAAACATTACGAGCATGCAAGCAAGGGTCAGGTTGAACGCATGCACCGAGAAAAAGAAGTGGAAATTGGCGATCTGTGTCTTAAAGAGCGAGGCTGTAAAGAACGTCATGAGCTGGGAGAGTCCCATACCCAGCACAATGCCGGCGACAAAGGCCACGACCGAGACAATCACGGTCTCGAGCGCCATGATCGTGGCGACGCGCCCGCGCCCCATGCCGAGCACCTGGTACAGGCCAAACTCCTTCTTGCGGCGTTTCATGATGAAGTTATTGGCATACACCATCAAAAAGGCCATGACACCGGCCAAAAAGTACGTCAGGTCGCCGAGCATGCTGCCCATTACCTGCGCCAAGCCCTCTTCATCGATTCCGGCGATGTCGACCTGCATTGAGATGGTGTTAAAGGCATAGAAGACCGTGACGCCCAGGGTGAGCGTCAAAAGGTAGACGAGGTAGTCGCGGCCGGCGCGGCGGACGTTGCCCCAAGCGAGTTTACAGAGCATCGGAGCCCTCACCGCCCATCATGGCAACGATCTCCATAATGCGGTCGAAGAACTCTCGGCGGTCGGTGTCGCCGCGGCGCAGCTCGGTGAAGATCTTGCCGTCGCGGATAAACAGCACACGGCTCGTGTAGCTGGCGGCAAAGCTATCGTGCGTGACCATGAGCACGGTAGCGCGTAGGCGGCGGTTAAGGGCCTCCAGGCTCTCGAGCAGCAGACGAGCGCTTTTAGAATCGAGGGCGCCGGTGGGCTCGTCAGCCATAATCATGGTGGGGTCGGTGACGAGCGCGCGAGCCGCGGCAACGCGCTGCTGCTGACCGCCGGACATCTGGTAGGGATACTTGTCGAGCACCTGACTGATAGACAGGCGCGCGGCCACATCCTGCACGCGGGTCGAGATCTCTGCCGAGTTTGTGCGGGCAATGGTGAGCGGCAGGGCGATGTTCTCGCGCGCCGTGAGCGTATCGAGCAGGTTGGAGTCCTGGAAGATAAAGCCGAGCTCCTCGCGGCGGAACTGCGAAAGCTTAGCCTGCTTCATGCGCGTTACGTCCTGCCCGTTGATGCGGATGGTGCCGCTCGTGGCGCCATCGATGGTCGACACGCAGTTGAGCAACGTCGACTTGCCCGAGCCCGAAGCGCCCATGATGCCAACAAATTCGCCGCGGTTGACAGTAAAGCTGACGTCGTTGAGCGCACGGGTCACGTTGCCCAGCGCTCCATATACCTTTTCGAGATGCGCGACCTCCAGTACCGGGGTCGCCATGTGCGTGGTTTGCATACCGAGTCCTTTCTCGCGATTAGTCTACGGCATCTATAGTCGCAAGAAGCCGAGTCGGCTACCATCGATATGGCTTACGCTTGCCTTACCGTTGTGTAAGGTACGGGTAGCTAGCCTGTCACGTGTTGATGTTGAGAGAGGACTCCTGTTGAAGACTATTCATGTTGCCGCTGGGATCATTCGCAAGGATGGATCTGACGAGCTGCTTGCCGTGCAGCGCGGCTACGGCGACATGCGGGGACTTTGGGAGTTCCCGGGCGGCAAGCTCATGCGCGGCGAGTCGCCCGAGGACGCCGTACGCCGCGAGCTTATGGAAGAGTTGCAGGTAAAAGTCACCAACCTGCGTGATTTCTATACCGTTGAGTACGACTACCCCGATTTCCATCTCTCCATGGAGTGCTACTACTGCTCGCTCGCCGATGAATCCGATGAACCCCAGAAGCACGACCGCCAGCTCGATATCCGCTGGATTCCGCGTACCTCGCTTGCCATGGTGGAATGGATGCCCGCCGACAAGGGGCTCATTGATGCTCTGATTGAGTTAAAGGAAGATCGGCTTGAGGCCAACGGCGCTGCCAACGACGCCGAGGCCACCGCGACCGACGAGCCCGCCACCAAGCCCAAGCGCACACCTAAGCGCCGTAGCAAAAAGCGCCCCAAACCAGGTCTGCTCGACGGCATCGATACCTCGGACCTCTCCGCTGACGAGCGCGAACTGGTCCGCCGTCGCGCCGCCATCAAAAAGTCCATGAAGGGCAACAAGCGTGCGAACACCAAGCCCGAGCTGCTCGTTCGCCAGCGCCTGCGCGCCGCAGGCCTTACGGGATACCGTCTGGAATGGAAGGTGCCCGGAAAACCCGACATCGCCTTCCCCGGCCGCAAGATCGCCATCTTCGTCAACGGTTGCTTTTGGCATCGCTGCCCTAAGTGCAATCCGAGCCAGCCCAAGCGCAATGTTGAGTTTTGGGAGGCAAAGTTCCTTCGCAACGTCGAGCGCGACCGCGCTGCCGTGGCTGCACTCACTCAAATGGGCTGGACGCCTATAACCATCTGGGAATGCGAACTCAAAAAGGACCGCATCGACGCCACGATGGAAAAGGTCATCGAGCAGGTACGGGCCGCAGGGCCGCAGAGCCGCAGCGCTAACAGCGAGCATTCACACGCTCCGCACGTCCGCGCCACATCCACGTCACAAACCTTAGAAAGCCCTTAAGCTCAAAACCTTTCAAGAGTGTTACTCGATAGCTTTGACCTGCGGTTTCATCGCAACGTCAAACCTCATTAAGCTTTTCTTTAGCGATTCTTTGCAACAGCCGCGGCATAATACTGCCAACGCACGGGACCTAGCAGCATACCCCGAGCGCAATCTATTGGTGGACATCGAGGAGGCCGCACAAGCATGCATTCTTCCAATGACGCAGCACAGCAGCCATCCCTAAAACATGCAAACCTTTTCTCCTTCCCCCCGACACAGAGAAACGGCCTCCTCGACTCCCCCACCACAAAAGCCAAACGCTCAACCGACCAGAGCCACAACTTGCGAGCATCGTTCGAAAAGCTCCAAGCATCCCTAGACAAGGCGTTCCCCGAACAGGCAAGAGCAATCTAAGCCCATCGCGCTTTATACTGATGCCATGCGAAACATGGATCACATAGAATTGCACCGCGGAGGACGCGAGGAAGCGTTTCCCGAGACCGCCGAAGACTGGCCCTATATTGCCGAACGCGCAGAATTCGCTCGCTATCCGGGCAATTCCGTCCCCTGGCACTGGCATTCCGAAGTTGAGCTTTTCTACATGGAGCAGGGAGCGATTGACTATCGAACGCGCGCGGCTCATGAGCACGTACGCTTTGAGGAAGGGTCCGCCGGCTTTATCAACGGCGGCGTTTTGCACAGCACGCTGCAATCACCCAATTCGGCGCCAGCCATTCAAATGCTGCATATCTTTCAGCCGTCGATGCTCGGCGATCCCGCGGGACGTCTCCAAAAGCGCTACATCAATCCTTTGCTGCAATGTCGAGGCGTCGATGTGCTCAAATGGTCGCCCACCAACCCCGACGATATGCCCTTTATCGATTTGCTAAAGAGTTCCTTTAACCACGACCTTCAACGGCCGCAGAACGAGATGGCGCTTCGGAATAGCTTGTCAGAGCTCTGGATTCAGATTTACGCCAAGGCCGAACCGCTCTTTTCCTCCGACAACGCCTCTTGGATGACCAACCGCGACGTACAGTTCAAGGCAATCCTGGACTATATCCGCGCAAACTATGCAGCCGCTATAGATGTGCCCCAGATGGCATCTGCAGCCGGCGTAAGCGAAAGAGAGTGTTACCGCATTATCGAAGCTTGCGCAGGAACGACCCCGGCGGCATATCTGCGCGCATACCGCGTAAACCGTGCTTGCGAACTTTTGGCACACACCACGCGAACGGTCCAGACAGTCGCGCGCCAATGCGGCTTTGCGACAGCAAGCCATCTTGGCCAGGTATTTAAAGAACAAATGGGATGCACTCCTTCGAGCTATCGAGCAGCGAGGCAGAATCTCGATAGTACCAGGCAGAAATCCCGCTAGCCCTTCTTCTGTCACTGAATCAAACTTGCAGGCAAACAACAGAGAGGAGCAACCATATGAAGCACTTTGACCATATCGTATTTGACGTTGATGGGACATTGGCAGATACAGAAGAAAGCGTTCTATCATCGCTTGTCCAGATTGTCCAAGAAAAGACCGGCAAAACGCTCCCTCGACACGAGCTTGAATTTGCCCTCGGCATACCCGGCAAGGATGCTCTTGAGAAACTTGGAATCTACTCGCAGGCAACGCTGGATCGCTGGTGCCAAGTTGCCGCCAGCTTTAAAAGCACCATCAGCGTGTTTCCAGGTTTGCTTGAAGTCATCGCAACACTCTCCGACAACGGCTGCAAACTTGGCATCGTCTCCTCACGTGCGCGCGACGAATACACAGACGAAATTGCACCCCTTGGCTTCGATAAGTTTTTTGAACACATCATCCTTGTCGAAGACACAACCGAGCACAAGCCTTCGCCCGCACCCATGCTCGAATATCTCCGACGTACGGGCGCGAATCCTGGCAACGTCGTCTACGTTGGCGACACCGTCTACGACGAACAATGCGCAACTTCGGCAGGGGTCAGTTTTGCCAGAGCAGCATGGGGATCACACCAAGACATCCCAAATGCCACCTACAACCTCAAAACCCCCAACGACCTACTAACCCTAACAACCAAATAACCCACGCGTCCCACCCTTTCAGTCCCAACACCACAAGGGCGACGCCCTCGAGCAGGTCAACTTGGGAGGGACGAGGGCTTAGTTCCCCAATCTTTCCGCAGGGGGCAAAAAGCCTCGCCGCACGAAGTGCGCAGCGAGGCTTTTTGCATGCCCGAGGACGATTGGGGAACTAAGCCCTCGTCCCTCCCCGGGATATGTAGCGAGTCGGAGTACCCTTGCTGTTACTCTGCTTTGCCCACAGAGTTGAGGTTGGTCATGCGGATCTTAACCAGCTCGGTGATCTCGCGCATGCCCTCCTTGGCCGGCTTCTTGGGATCGAAGCAGGCGGGGTTCTCGGCCATGTAGGCCATGAAGCCCTTGGTGTAGGCCTGACGCAGCTCGGTGGCGTAGTTAACCTTGCAGATGCCGTTCTTCACAGCCTCGGCAACCTGCTCATCGGGCACACCGGAGGTGCCGTGCAGGACCAGCGGCACGTCGACGGCGTCGCGGATGGCCTTGACCACGGACTGCTCGATGTGCGGATCGCTCGTGTACACACCGTGGCTGGTGCCAACGCCAATTGCGAGGGAGGTGCAGCCGGTACGCTCGACGAACTCCTTGGCCTCGGCAGGATCGGTGTAGGGGCTCTCGCCCTCAACCGCGGGACCGTCGTCCTCCTTGCCGCCAACCTTGCCGAGCTCGGCCTCGACGGGCACGCCCATGGCGCGGCCAGCGTCGGCAACGGACTTGGTCAGGGCGATGTTGTCCTCGAAGGACTCGTGCGAACCGTCGATCATGACAGAGGTGTAGCCCGTGCGGAAAGCCTGCATGCAGCGGTCATAGCCATCGCCGTGATCGAGGTGCAGAGCGACGGGCACGGAAGCGCGCTCGGCGGCAGCCTTGACCATGCCGTAGAAGTAGTCCAGACCAGCGGTCTTGATGGTGCCCGGGGTGGTCTGCATGATGACGGGGGACTTGGTCTCCTCGGCAGCAGCCAGAACGGCCATAACAAACTCGAGGTTCTCGACGTTGAACGCGCCAACGGCGTAGTGGCCGGCCTGAGCGTCCTTGAGCATCTTTTCGGTGGTAACAAGTGCCATGAGCGTTTGCTCCTCTCCCTCGCCCGCATCTGGACATCGGGCGTAGTTGTTCACAAGGCGTTTTACCTTGCGTTTTACTGCGCTCATTGTATGAAAATCGATGGTGTCGCACGCATGAGATATCACCGGCACACAGGTCAAGACACTCGTTTTTGAAAAGCAAACGGAAGGAATTTGAACCGAGCGGACATGTTCGATATTGAATTTTGAGCGTTCAGCGTCTTTCTTTTATAGAAAAGATAAGTAATCGAAAGGCGTTTTCTTACTCAAAAAGAAAATGAACGAAAATGGACTCAACACAATTCCTGCAAATTTCAGTTGAGGATGGAGCAGCTATGGCCCATGCAACAACCCGAGCCTTCGCCGATGAGCGTCGTGCCGCCATCATGGAGATGCTTGAGCATAATGCCTCGGTGCAGGTAGCAGAAATCGCCCAGACCTTTGGTGTGTCCTCCGTTACCGCCCGTGCCGACCTAGACGCGCTCGCCGAGTCCGGAAAGCTGCGCCGCACGCATGGTGGCGCTGTGTCGCTCCAGAAGCGACTGACCGTATCCACCCAGGATCGCCGTATCAACGTCAATGTTGCCGCCAAGCAGGCCATCGCACAAAGCGCCATTGAACTCGTCGGCAACGGTGACACCCTGCTCGTCGACTCGGGCACCACCGCTCTCGAGTTTGTCCGGCTCCTCGACCAGCGCGATGGCATCACCGTCATCACGGCCGACATTACCATTGCCGATTACATCGACGAGAGCATGCCCTCGGTCGATGTCGTCATGCTGGGCGGGGCACTGCGCAAAGGTCATCGCTATCTGTACGGCCCACTTACCATGCAGGCGCTCCAAATGGTCCACGCCGACCTTGCCGTCATGTGCCCTGGCGCTTTTGTTCCCGGCTGCGGCTTTACAACCGACTTTCCGCAGATGGCCGAGACCAAAGCGGCTATGGTCGGTGCCGCTCGTCAAAGCGTCGCCCTCATGGACGCCAGCAAGGTTAACGGACGCGGCATGTACCGCTTTGCCGAGCTGACCGATGTCGACACCATCGTGATGGACCGTGATCCCGATGACGCCGTCGCCACCTCAATCGCCGAGACCGCCGACGACGCCCGCCCAAATCTCGTCATCGCCGGCGCTTAAACAAAAACCACCACAAAGGTGCCTGTCCCCTTTGTGGTGGTTTGAGCGTCAGAAGTGAATGTGTCGCTACTTGGACAGCTCGTCGGCGAGGGCCTCGATCTGAGCGCGCGAGGCGTCGTTGAGCGAGCCCAGGACAGTCACCTTGTTCTGCGTCAAGGTGATGTCCTTCATGCCCTCGAGCTCCTTGGTCATAACCTTGGCAGCTGCAGGCGCCCAGGAACCGGCCTCGACAAGCGCCACGGTACGGTTCTGGTAGGCGTGCCCGGCAAGCGTATGGATAAAGGTGCTCATGAACGGGAAGATCTCGCCCTGATAGGTAATGGAAGCGAGCACCAGACGGTCGTAGCGGAACGCATCCTCAACGGCCTCGGCCATGTCGTCGCGAGCCAGGTCAAAGATAGAGACCTTCTGGCCGCGAGCCTCAAGCGCAGATGCAAGCTCCTCAACGGCAGCCTTCAGATGGCCATACACGCTCGCATAGGCAATCGTGATACCCTCGTCCTCGGGCTGATAGCTCGACCAGGTGTTATAGGTGTCGAGGTAGTAGCCCAGGTTCTCAGTCAGCACGGGGCCGTGGAGCGGGCAGATAATCTGGATGTCCAGGTCGGCGGCCTTCTTGAGGACGGCCTGCACGAACTTGCCGAACTTACCGACGATGCCAAAGTAGTAACGGCGCGCTTCGCAAGCCCAGCCCTCGGGATCCTCGATGTCGTTGGCGCCAAACCTGCCAAAACCGTCGGCACTAAAGAGCACCTTGTCGGTGGACTCGTAGGAGAAGAGCACCTCGGGCCAGTGAACATTGGGGGCACCGACAAAGGTTAGGCTGTGGCCGCCCAGGTCGAGCACGTCGCCATCTTTGACGACCATCTTACGCTCGGGGAAGTCGGTGCCAAAGTAGTTGACCATCATACGGAAGGCGCCCATGCTGGCAACAATCTGCGCCTGGGGATAGCGCTCCATAAAGGCGGCGATGCCGGCGGAGTGATCGGGCTCCATGTGATGGACGATCAGGTAGTCGGGCGTGCGGCCATCGAGCACGGCCTCGAGGTTGCCGAGCCACTCGTCAACAAAACCGCCGTCGACTGAATCGGCGACAGCGATCTTTTCGCCCAAGATAACGTAGCTGTTATATGCCATACCGTTCTCGGACACGTCGTACTGGCCCTCGAACAGGTCAATGTCGTGATCGTTAACGCCAATGTAGCGAATATCCTTGGTGATCTCCATCAGGCAAAGCCTCCTAGATAGACAAAAGAGCCCGTCTATCATAGCACTCGTCTTCATAGCCACGGCTATCTGCCAGCATCCTTATCGATTGTTATTGAGGCGGAATATATCGCCATTGACCTGCAAAAACTATGTGCGCGGAGCTGCCGTGGTATGTCGAACGATAAGCTGGCCGGGAATACGAATGGCAACGGTTTTGTCCGTTGCCCCCGCCTTGGGAACCGCGTGCTCGAACACCTCGCGTCCACGCTGATGCAAATCGAATCGAACGGTCGTGAGCTCGTTGTGTGCCACAAAATCATCGAGCGAATCGTCGACGCCCACCACGCTCACGTCCTCGGGCACGCGCAGACCGCTATCGCGCAGCGCTGCAATCGCGCCATTTGCCATCTGGTCGTTTGCCGCGTAAATCGCCGTCATGGTGCGATCGTGCTCGGCCAGGTACCTGCCGGCCTCGTAGCCGCTGTTGGCAGACCAGTCGCCCTCGAGCGGCTCTGCCGGCTCGATGTGTTTACGCTCGAGTGCATCCTGCCAACCGGCGCGACGAAATTGCTCGTCGACCGAGAATGACGGGCCGCCAATATAGCGAATCTGCTCGTGCCCTAGCTCAAACAGGTGATCCATAAGCAATAGCGAGCAGCCGTAATGGTCGGAATCGACCGTGGTCACCCGCGGGTGCGCGTACATGGTAACGATGACCGTGCCAATGCCCGGCAGTGGATCAAACGTCTCAAAATCGGGCGCCATGCGACTCATGCCGATAATGATGCCGTCCACCGGCAATGCGGCCATACGACGCGTGGCCTCGGCAAGCGAAAACTCCTCGGTCTTGGACATCTCGACCAGCGTGATGGCGCAATTATGCTCGCGAGCAGCGCTGGCGATGCCGTCGATCATTGAGAGGTTGCCGAACTTGGTGACATCGTTGACGCACAGGCCGACCGAATGATAACGGCCGTCGCGCAGCGAGCGACCGGCATAACTCGGACGAAAGCCGAGCTTTTGCATAGCGGCCTGTACGCGCTGGCGCGTCTGCTCGTTAACGTTAGGCAAGCCGTTGGCGACGCGCGAAACCGTCTGCTGCGAAACGCCGGCAGCGCGGGCGACGTCGGCCATGGAGACCGGACGCGAACTGGTATCGTTGGACGGGCGCCTTGCCACAGGATCACCTTCACCCTTGCGAGATCTGAATAGCGTGAATGCCGGCCCGGGCAGAAATACATCCCGCGCCGAGGCCCGCTATCGTCGGACGCATGTTAACGTACTCTACTTTTTCTATCTGCATCTCTTCTGCTTTATAAGTCCATACGGCAGTACCGTTCACGGCTGAATTTCTACCGATTACCAGATTCTCAAAAAGTGACAAGCGATGTGTTATGAGTACGTTAACATAGCCCGTAACGTGCGGTATCGTGAACACTTGGTTCATGCCGCTTTAAGTTGTTAACGTACTCATAACGACGCAAAACCCACCCGGGCGCGCCAAGGAAAGGACTCCCATGACCACCCCCGACAAAAAGACACTCGCCACGCTCACCAAGCTGTTCGAGGAGGAGTTTGGCCCCATCGGCGACCGCCAGGTGCTCTACGTGCACGCGCCCGGCCGCTCCGAGATCAGCGGCAACCACACTGACCACGAGGGTGGCCACGTTATCGCCGGCTCGCTCGATGTCGCCGTCGACGGCATCGCCGTGGCAACCGATTCCAACAAGGTTCGCGTAGCCGACGAGGGCTATCCCACGTTTGAAATCGCGCTCGACACGCTAGACGTTCAGGAGTCCGAGAAGGGCACGTCCGCGAGCCTCGTCCGCGGCATGGCCCACGAAATCGCTGCTCTGGGCGTTGAGCCCCAGGGCTTCGACTTTGCCTTCACCTGCTCCGTCCCCTCGGGCGGCGGTCTTTCGAGCTCCGCTGCTGTCGAGGCGGCATACGGTCGCGCCATGGAGACGCTCTGGGACGCACCCGCCATCGAGCCCGTCGCGCTCGCCCAGATGAGCCAGCGCACCGAGAACAACTATTACGGCAAGCCCTGCGGTCTGATGGACCAGGCCGCCGTTTGCTTGGGCGGCCTCGCCTACATGGACTTTGAGGATCAGGCTCAGCCTAAAACCCAGAAGCTCGAGCTCAACTTTGAGGATCACGGTTATGCCTGTCTCTTATACACATCTGACG
>URBB01000067.1 GCA_900545835.1 uncultured Collinsella sp.
GGCTCCGGTCTCGTGGGCTCGGAGATGTGTATAAGAGACAGAGGCCGAGAACCGCAAGCACTCCATCCGTGCTCTCCTTGCCGCCCTGGGCAAGCGCACCCCGCTCAACGACGAGGGTGTCGAGTACTCCGCCAAGGCTGAGCTCCACGCCGCTCTCGAGGCTCTCGAGCAGCTCTAAGCCTCAAGGCTTCTAAAAGCACGTTTGCGGGCGGCGGATGCTCGTCTCCTGTCGCCCGCTCACCGAGGCCCAAGCAATTGCCTTAATACCTTAGGGCCTCGGATCTGTCCAAGACTGAGCGAAGGAGCTCATCATGAGCGACGGAAAGAAAAAGCTTTCCTTCTTGACGGTCATTTCGACCATCATCTGCGTCGTCTTCGTTTGCGAGGCCGCCGCTCCTGCTGCTGCCATTGGCAACCAGCAGTTCTTCTGGTGGATCTTCCTGATCCTGACCTTCCTGCTTCCCTACGGCATGGTTGTCGCCGAGCTCGGTACCACCTATGACGGCGAGGGCGGCATTTACGACTGGGTACGCGATGGCCTGGGCGACAAATGGGGCGCCCGCATCTCGTACTACTACTGGGTCAACTACCCGCTGTGGATCGCCTCGCTGGCTACCATGTTCCCCGACATTTTGGGCATGGTCTTTGGCGTCGAGTTCAACTTGATCGCCAAGATGGGTATCGATCTTGCCTTTGTGTGGATCGTCTACCTCATGGGCCGCTCCAAGGCGGCCGACTCCGAGTGGGTCCTTAACGGTGGCGCCATCATCAAGGTCGCCGTTGCCGTTATCGTTGGCGCTTTGGGCATTTGGTATGCCATGGAGAACGGTTTTGCGAACGACATGTCCGCTGCCACCTTCCTGCCCGAGCTCACCAACACCAACGCTCTCGGCTACCTGTCGATCATCATCTTTAACTTCATGGGCTTCGAGGTCATCTGCACCATGACCGACGACATGGCCGATCCCGCTCGCGATATTCCCAAGGCTATCATCGTCGGTGGCCTGTCCATCGCCGTGATCTACCTGTTCGCTGGCTTTGGCATCGGCGCCGCCGTGCCGGCCGACTCCATCGATCCCGACTACGGCATGATCGTCGCAGTCCAGACCATGGTGGGCGACTCCATGATCTTTAAGGTCATCTGCATCGCCTTCCTGATCACCCTGTTCGCCAATATGGCCGCTTGGTCCTTCGGCGTTAACTCCGTTGCTCGCTACGCTGCCGAGCACGGCAACATGCCCAAGGTCTTCGCCTCGATGATCTCGGATGACGACATGCCCAACGACGCCAACCTGGTCAACGCTGTCGTTGCCTCCCTGGTTCTCTGCCTGCAGCTCGTTCCCATCGACGCCATCTCCAACGGTGTCTTCTGGATGCTCTTTGGCACCTCTGTCGTCTTCCTGCTGTTGACCTACATCCCGATGTTCCCGGCGTTCCTCAACCTTCGTAAGAACGACCCCAACCGTGAGCGCATCTTCACGTTCCCGTTCAAGGGCGCGATGATGAAGGTCATGCTGGCCATCCCCTGCATCGAGCTGGTTCTTGCCATCGTTGCCACGCTGATCCCGTTCTCCGCTGCTGAAATTGGCGACAAGGTCCCGATGATCGTTATCTTCATCGTGCTCGTGCTCATCGGCGAGGTCGTCCGCGTCGTCAGCGCTAAGGGCCGCGAGACCGAGTACAAGGGTCTGACCCCTGAGCTCGCAGCCCAGCGTCTCGCTGAGGAGGCCGCCGAGGCCGAGGAGAACTAGAGCACCCGGTTCTGGGGCTCCAACCCTCCTCGTGTACCAACGCGCGCTTCGTCGGGCTTGTCGCTCCCGACTCCGGGCACTCTAGCCTCTTCGGAGGCGTGTCCAAGCGACAGGTTTGCTAACCATTCCCCCGGGGTGGGTGTGAGCGATAGCTCCGGTAACCACCGCCCACCCCAATCTCTCTTCCGTATCCTTCGTGCGTTTTGTCTCCGCGCACTTGGTTACGTCGTCGCTTGCCGGTGCGATTCCGTGAAAACCGGCACCGGGCGCCCCGACCTTTGCCGGGGAACGGGCGCCTACCATCTCTTGGTTTTAGGCTGCGGGTAACCCGCCCGCGGCAAGCGATCGTTCGATTTGGAGGAAATCTTATGCGTACGATCACCGAGTCCGAGTCCACCCCCAAGGCCGACGGCTTCTTCATGCCCGCCGAGTTCGCCCCGCAGGATCGCGTGTGGATGGGCTGGCCCCACCGCACCGACACCTGGGCCCACGGCGCCAAGCCGGCCCAGAAGCAGTATGCCGCCATCGCCCGCGCCATCTCCGAGTTCACCCCGGTCTATATGTGCGCCAACCAGGTCGACTACGCCAACTGCAAGGCCGTCTTCGAGGAGGACGAGAACGTCACCGTCATCGAGATGACCACCAACGACGCCTGGTTCCGCGACACCGGCGCCACCTACGTCATCGACGGCAAGGGCGGGAAGCGCGCCAACCACTGGCACTTCAACGCCTACGGCGGCCTGGTCGACGGCCTGTACTTCCCGTGGGACAAGGACGAGCAGATCGCCCTCAAGATGGCCGAGCTCTCCGGCTGCCGCCGCTACCGTCCCGACGACATGATCCTCGAGGGCGGCTCCATCACCGTCGACGGCGAGGGCACCCTCGTCGTGACCGACCAGTGCCTGCTTTCCCCGGGCCGCACCTGCTCTGCGGTGCTCGAGGAGGAAGAGGACCCCGAGTCCATCTGGCCCAAGTACCGCAAGAAGTTCGAGCCCTGGAGCGAGGAGCTCCGCGCCTACATGGACGAGCACCTCAAGGACTACCTGGGCGTCGAGAAGGTCATCTGGGTCAAGGAGGGCATCGACCCCGAGGAGACCAACGGCCACATCGACGACGTCGCCACCTTCATCGCCCCGGGCGTCATGGCCTGCATCTGGACCGACGACCCCGAGTACCCGTTCTACGACCAGTGCCACGCCGCCTACGAGACCCTCTCCAACGCGGTCGACGCCAAGGGCCGCAAGATTAAGGTCTACAAGCTCTGCATGCCCGTGAACCCGCTGTTCATGGACCAGGCCTCCTGCGACACCATCGACGCCGACGAGAACGCCGAGCCGCGCGTGGCCGACGAGCCGCTGATCGCCTCCTACATGAACTACCTGGTCACCAACCACGGCGTCATCGTCCCGCAGTACGGCGACGAGAACGACCAGCTGGCCGTCGACACGCTCCAGGAGATCTACGACGAGGTCTGGGGCGAGGGCGTCTACAAGTGCGTGGGCGTCCAGTCCGATCAGGTCGTCTACGGCGGCGGCAACATCCACTGCATCACGCAGCAGGAGCCGTCCGCTTAATCGTCTGGCTTTCCGAGGCACCCCATCTCGCCGCTCAAGCCGTCGCTCGCGGCGACCTGGGGCACCTCGGAAACCCAGCCGGTCAAGCGGACCGACGTAGCTAGTTACCGCATTAGTCATTGGTGCCAACCTTGGCAACAATGCAGGTCGAAAAAACGTCAGCGAAAACCCGCCAGAGCGAGCAAGGTGCCTTGAAACAAGGCGGCATTGACCTTCTGGTCATGCCGCCGAAGTTGAAAGGCAGATTGCCGCTCTGGCGGGCTTGCAGCGTCGACTGGTTACGCGGTTTGGTAAAACCGCGTAACTAACAAACCTGGGTTTTACCGATCATGATGTTGAGGATCTCGATGTCGGTGTCCTTCATGCCCACGCGGCCCACGTAGCCCATGCTGGCAATCGTCTGCTCGACGGTATCCTGAATGAGACCCTCGCCGGCGCGGAAGCCGCGGCCCTGCATGGCCATATCATGGCCCAGAATCGCAGCATCAACGGCAGCGGAAATCTTAGCCGCGCAACTCGCCTTGGCGCCATCGCACACGATGCCGCCCACGTTACCGAGCGTATTCGAGACCGTCGCGCCAATCTGCTCGCGCGTGCCACCGCACAGCCAGGTAATCGCAGCGCCGGCGCCGCACGCGGCGCAAATAGCACCGCAAAACGCCGAGAGCGCACCAATATAGCTCTTGATATGCACGGCGATAAGATCGGACAGCATCACGGCGCGCACCAGGCGCTCGTGGTCGCAACGCAGGTACTCGGCATACTCCATGACGGGCAATGCGCAGGTAATGCCCTGATTGCCCGAGCCGCACACAATGGCGACCGGCAGCGCGCAGCCGTTCATGCGGGCGTCGGACCCGGCGGCCGCACGGGCACGGGCACGGCAGGCGACGTCATCGGCACGAGCACCCAGCAGCGTACGACCCACCTCGGCGCCCCAAGCGTGCGCAAGGCCCTCGGCACTGATTGCGCCATTCAGCTCAATCTGACGCTCAACGGCAGCGCGGGCGTCCTCAATGTCACCGTCCTCGATAAAGTCGATGATGGACTCAATGCTCATAGGGGCATCGGCCTTATCCGCCGCACGCTCGGCCACCACGCGCTCGGCGCAGGCGGCACACTCCCCCGCCGACTTGCCGCATACCGGAATACCATCGAGCGTATGGCACGTGACATTAGTGTGGTGATCGGTAATCTCGACGACCGCGGTATGGCCCCCGGCCGTCGCAGTCACCTTGATGTAGAGGTTGGGCACACCTTCGACAAGCGACACATCGCAGTAGCCGGCGTCGGCGAGGAGCTCGGCCACGCGAGCGCGGTCTTCATCGTTAACGCTCTCGAGCACCTCAAGCGCGCTCTTAGCGTCGCCGCCCACGGCACCCAGCACGGCCGCGGCCTCAATACCGTGCATACCGCCCGAGTTGGGCACGGTCACGCTCTTGACGTTCTTGATGATGTTGCCCGAGCAGGCAACATCCATATGATCGGGCTCGCAACCGAGCGTCTGGCTCGCCAGTGCCGCTGCATAGGCAACGGCAATGGGCTCGGTACAGCCGAGCGCGCAGACAAGCTCGCGGTTCAAAACATCGCAAAACGCGGCATCACGAAGGGAATCGGCAGGCATAGGTATCTCCTACTTGTATAACGGGCTGGGCTCTCAATAATAATTAGCTCTTTTATTTGATAACAATGCATCAAAAACCGCAACCCAGGTTCCGGTAGACGGCATTCAGGCGCAAACTGATGGCATTCATTCATGAGAAACCGGTCTTGTTGCATGCTAAAGCGTTTGACCAAAAAACGCCCAAGCGTTTACACAAAAGTCGCGCTATCATGCAGTCGAACGCGGTAAAACCTTTAGCAATCTCGCCGCACAGACCAGAGAGGAACTATCCATGAAGATCGGTATCGGTAACGACCACGCCGCCGTCGAGCTCAAGAACATCATCTCCGAGCACCTGAAGGAGCGCGGCTGCGAGGTCGTGAACTTTGGCACCGACACCTCCGAGAGCTTTGACTACCCCATCGCCGGCTACAAGGTGGGTAAGGCCGTTGCCAACGGCGACGTCGATCTAGGCATCCTGATCTGTGGCACCGGCGTCGGTATCAGCCTGGCTGCCAACAAGGTCGAGGGCGTACGCGCCGTCGTGTGCTCCGAGCCCTTCAGCGCCAAGCTCTCCCGCATGCACAACAATACCAACGTGCTCGCTTTTGGCGCCCGCGTCGTGGGCTCCGAGCTCGCCAAGATGATTGTCGACGAGTGGCTCGACGCCGAGTTTGAGGGCGGTCGTCACGAGCGTCGCGTTAACCTCCTCAACGAGATCGATCACACGCGCGGCCTTAAGATCGTCGACGAAGCCTAAACTATTCAGTGCCACAAGCTAACAGCAGGGGCCGCTCGGAACACATGTCCGAGCGGGCCCCTTCATAGATTCTGGAATAAAAGGGCGCCGCGGATGGAGTTCCGCGGCGCCCAAGCCACACGCTAACAGCTTTAAGGAGTCAAAGCTGGTTTAGCCAAAGAAGCGCTTGATCTCGATCTCGGCGTTCTCCAGGCAGTCGGAGCCGTGGATCACGTTGGCGTTGACATCGACAGCAAAGTCGCCGCGGATGGTACCAGGAGCAGCGTCAAGCGGGTTGGTAGCGCCCATGAGGGTGCGCATCTTAGCAACAGCGGAGAGACCGGAAACGACCATCTTGACGACCGGACCGCTCGTCATAAAGTCACAGAGACCGCCAAAGAAGGGCTTGTCAGCCAGATGGGCGTAGTGCTCCTCGACGGTAGCGCGCTCGAGCGTGGTCATCTCCATGCGCTCGATGACAAGACCGCTGCGCTCGATGCGAGCAACAATCTCGCCGATCTTGCGGTCGCGCACGGCGTCGGGCTTAATCATGATGAAGGTCTTCTCGATAGCCATAAGGTAGCCTTTCAAGTAGGTTCGCGCGTGCCCAAGTCCCATTCCGGCACCCGCCTGGACTGCATCGTAACAGAGTTTTAGCTGCAGTTAAACAAAAAGCTGTTTATTGAAACGTTGCAATTTATTGAAGCGTTCCATATGTGTCACTTCTGTTTCGAAGCCCGATTAGAGTACCATCCGACTGCCCATCAACCGCATCGAGCAGAGCAGACGGTCGGTTGCCGCCCGCGAACGTACCCCCTTCACAACCTGCCCAAAGGTCCTACAGAACTTCTCGACAAGCCCCTCTCCCATAGCAACAAAATACGGACGCCCACATCAGCAGACGCCCGTAAAGCAAAAAACGATTCCTCAATAAATGGCCAAAACAGCTTCGGCCAAATTTCTACTTTACCCCGTGACCCATCTCGACGACCTTGGTCAGCGATCCAAACGCGCCCTCGTCAGCCACGAGCTGTGCCTCAGCGCGCTCAAGCTGCACGGCAACGGCGGCAGGGGCGGTGCCGCCCTCGGTCGTGCGCGCGGCGACAATCGACGGGATGTCGAGCGCCTCGGTAATGTCGCGCTCAAAGAGCGGGCTTGCCTCCTGGAACACCTCAAACGGCAGGTCCTCAAGATTGCAGCCGCGCTTCTCGCACATCAGGACCAGATGGCCCACCACGGCATGTGCCTCGCGGAACGGCAGACCACGCTTAGCCAGGTAATCGGCAACATCGGTGGCGGCAAGGTGACCCACGCCGCACTCGCGCGCCATGGCATCCTCGTTGACGGTCCAAGTCGAAATCATACCGGCCATAACCGACAGGCACTGCATGAGCGTATGGGCGGTATCGAGCGCGCCCTCCTTGTCCTCCTGCAAGTCCTTGTTATAAGCAAGCGGCAGGCCCTTCATGGTCACGAGCAGCTGCACCAGGTTGCCGTACACGCGACCGCTCTTGCCGCGGATAAGCTCGGCAAAGTCGGGGTTCTTCTTCTGCGGCATGATGGACGAGCCGGTGGAGTACGAGTCGGAAAGCGTGATAAAGCCAAATTCGGAGCTCGACCACAGCACGATCTCCTCGGAAAGACGCGACAGGTGCATGGCCATGACGGATCCGGCGTAATGCAGATCGAGCAGGAAATCACGGTCGGAAACCGCATCGAGCGAGTTGGGAATCACGCCCGCAAAACCAAGTTCGGCAGCCGTCATCTGGCGATCGAGCGGATAGCTCGTACCGGCAAGCGCGGCAGCACCCAGCGGGCAGTTGTCGGCGGCATCAAAGGCGGCCTTCAGGCGCGTAAAGTCGCGCGCGAACATCCAGGAATACGCCAGCAGATGATGCGACAGCAGCACGGGCTGAGCGTGCTGCATGTGCGTGTAGCCCGGCAAAATCACCTTGTCGTACTTCTTAGCCGCATCCGCCAGCACATGGCGCAGCTCTAGATTGGCCTCCATGAGCTCCTTGGCCAGCGCCTTGACGCCCAGTCGCGTATCGGTCGCCACCTGGTCGTTGCGCGAACGCCCAGTATGCAAGCGCTTGCCAGCCTCGCCGATGCGACGCGTCAGCTCGCTCTCGATGGACATATGAATGTCTTCGTCGTTGATGTCGAAGGTAAAGTTGCCGGCATCGATATCCTGTTCGATTCCGGTCAGGCCCTCGGCAATCGCGCGCTCGTCCTCGGCACTGATGATGCCCTGGGCCGCCAGCATTTTGGCATGCGCCTTAGAGCCGGCGATATCCTGCTTATAGAGATGTTTGTCGACCGGCAGCGACGCGCCAAACTCCTGCGTGACCTCGGCCACACCTGCCTCAAAACGACCGCCCCAAAGAGCCATGGAACCGTCCCCTTTCTCCAAATACCAAAACAAGCGCCCAAAGCAATGCGCCATATCGCTAAAGCGATTTTTCAACCGCTAGTTTTGCACATTCCCCACCGTGTGCGGAGCCATGTAGCTAATTTGCAAAGAAGTGACGCGCCATACACTTGGCGCCCAACGTCTCCCTCCGGATGTTGCCCTGCGAACCATCGATCCAGGCCTTCAGGCTCATAGGGACGTCCTCGACCTTTACAGCATCGAACTCGGGCGCGAGGGCAAGCAAAGCATGCGCGATAGCATTGAACATAATGGATACTCCTCATATATATAGGCGCAGAGCCGCCAAATTGATAGAAGGAGCCCCGCCGGACAACCCCGGCGGGGCTCGGACTCAGCCACAGTCGCGGCATCATATATGCGGGCGGAACGTAGGGGCCACCGATGTTAAGAAGTGTCAGCAAGCATAACGAAAGGTAGGGACCCCGTGCGCCCGTTATGTATCACGCGGATGGGCCGCGCGGATACCAAGGGAAGGAAGCGCTAGGCCTGGGCGGCAGCAGAGCTGGGGCCCTGGACCTTTGCCCACGTCTTGAGCGACAGCGTATCGATCTCGATAAAACCGGCGCTGGCCTTCTCGTCAAACGTGGTGTCGCGGTCGTAGGTAGCCAGACCGTAGTCGTAGAGGCTGAAGGGGCTCTTGCGGCCGACGACATGGCAGTTACCCTTAAAGAACTTCAGACGGACAGTGCCGGTCACGAACTTTTGCGTGTCGGCCATAAAGGCATCGAGCGCGTTTTTGAGCGGGCTGTACCACTGGCCGTTGTACACGGCGGTGGCCCAATCCTGCTCGAGCTTGATCTTGGTCTTGAGCAGGTCGCCCTCGACGCAGATGTCCTCGAGCGCCTTGTGGGCGGTGATGAGCGTCAGGGCGCCGGGAACCTCGTAGCACTCGCGGCTCTTAAGGCCCACCAGGCGATCCTCGACCAGATCGAGACGGCCAAAGCCATTGTCGCCGGAGATCTTGTTGAGGGCGATAACAATCTCGGAGAGCTTCATCTTCTTGCCGTCGACGGCGACGGGCTTGCCGGCCTCAAACTCAATCTCGGTGTAGGTCGGGGTGTCCGGGGTGTCCTCGGGATTCTTGGTCATAACCCAAGCGTCGTCGAGCGGCTCATTCCAGGGATCCTCCAGGTGACCGCACTCAATGGCACGACCCCACAGGTTGTCGTCGATGGAGTAGGGGTTGTCGTTGGCACCCTCGGGAACCGGCACGTTGTGAGCGTGGGCATAGGCGACCTCGTCGGGGCGACACTTCAGGTCCCACTCGCGAACCGGGGCGATAACCTTGAGCTCGGGGTCGAGGGCCTTGACGGCGGCCTCAAAACGGACCTGGTCGTTACCCTTGCCGGTGCAGCCGTGGGCGACGTAGGTCGCGCCAAACTCGTGGGCGACCTCAACAAGCTTCTTGGCAAGCAGCGGGCGAGACAGGGCGGAGAGCAGCGGATACTTGTTCTCGTACATGGAGTTTGCTGCAATGGCTTTGGTCAGGAACTCATCGGAGAACTCGTCGCGCAGGTCGAGCACCTGGCAATCGAGAACGCCCAGGTCGAGCGCCTTCTGCTTCTTGGCATCCAGTCCGGTCTCTTCCTGGCCCACGTTGCCGCAGACACAAACGACATCGAGATTCTTCTCGTCCTGGAGCCATTTGACACATACGGATGTATCAAGACCACCGGAATATGCGAGAACGACTTTTTCCTTGCTCATGGCTGTTTCCTTTCGCCCTTGGTAGCTAGTTAGAACATCGGTCAGTTGCAAGTCATTTCAAGGTCATATACCGTGCAATATCAGGTTAAATAGCAAAAATCAGCACATACATGCCCTAGAAACATGCAGCAATGTCGTGCTAAAACCCAACGACCTCAAAATGACTCTGTTGAGGCAATTCGCCCCATGCGGACAGAGACGATTGTTATCGTCGTCGGGAAATTGCGCGCTGGCGTCGGATGGCATTGTCTGCAGTGGTGATGATCTTTACGAACTGCATCTGCCTCTCCTTTCACCTATCGCCGGGCGCAATTCTAATATCGTAAACGGTACCTTTTCCTCGGTAAGCGGTTGTTTTTCCGTCTCCGTTTTCGATGGTCGCTATATTACGCTAAAGTGCCCGCAGCACAAGCGACAAATTCAAATTTCTGAAAAGTTTTTTCATTACTTTGTGAAGCGTGGTGCAAATACGCACCATTCCTGCGAAAATACGCCCGACTACGAATTGATGGTTATAACGTCTGAAACAATCTCGAAACGAAAGGCGCATTTTTATGCAAACTTACGAATCGGACGCCAACATCGGCAACATTAAGATTCTCGCCGTCGATATGGACAAGACGCTGCTGACCGACGAGCGTGTGCTGCCCCAGGGTCTTGATGAGCGCCTGGACAAGCTCGCCGACGCCGGCATCGTATTCTGCCCCGCCAGCGGACGTCCCGCCCCCAAGCTCGAGGAGATGTTCGAGGGCATCAAGAACCGCCTCGCCTTTTGTCCCGACAACGGAGCTTGCGTGATCTATCGCGGCGGCTATATCTATAAGAGCAATATTGACGTGGAGCTGTATCAGCAGGTCTTGAACCGTGCCTCGGAGGATCCTCGCGCTGTCCCCGTCCTGTGCTGCTTCGACGAGTTCTACGTGCTTGCCCGCGACCATCAATACCACGACGAGATCAGCGTCTACTACAACACAATCAACTACGTCGACAGCTTTGAGGGCATTGATTTCGAGTCCAACAAGATTTCGGTCTTCTTCCCCGGCTACGACGCCGAGCCCGCTTTCCGCGAGACCTATAGCCCCGAGTTCTCGGACAAGCTCTACGTCACCAACGCTGGGCGCGAGTGGATCGACTTTATGAACCTGGGCGTCGACAAGGGCGCCGGCGTCGCTCACCTGTGCGAGCACCTGGGCATCGATATTGCCGACGCCGCCGCCGTGGGCGACACCTACAACGACATCCCCATGCTCGAGCGCGTCGGTCACAGCTTTATCGTGGACAACGCCGAGGAGCACATGAACGCGCATGCCAAGTGGCGCATTCCGAGCAACAACGACGGGGGCGTACTGACGCTCATCGACGCCATCTTGGCGGCTCGTTAAACTCGCCGCTATGCCCGGGGCCGGCCGTTTGATTTTTGTTCGGTCAGGTCCTGGGCTCGCTCGAAGAGCACATTAAGTGCTCTTCGGCTCGTGC
>URBB01000068.1 GCA_900545835.1 uncultured Collinsella sp.
CTTAAGAACACAGCGCTCCAGGCCCTTATGAACCTGGAGCGCTTTCTTGTGGGCAAGCGGAGGAATTCGAACCCGCAAGAGTGCGGAGCTGAGGAAACGCGAAGCGTTTTCCAGCGCAGCACGCAAGGAGCGAAGCGACGCGGCGAAAGCGGGCGGCGCCAGCCGCACGCGGACATCCCGCTGGGGGCACCACAGAATCTGAGAAGCCCGTTACCAATTCGGTGACGGGCTTTTTGCTACCCATACGCCGGGATTCGAACCCCGAAGGCATAAAATCACACTGTCGTCCACGGGCCCGTGGACAAAAAATAGCAAATATGAGTACTGTTACCAATTTAGTAACAGCGATTTCATGCCATCAGAAGGCGATTTGGACACAAGGCGTCCTACGGCGGAAGAATTGCAGGCGTTTATCAGCTAAGTACTTGGACATATGTTGCGTAACACTGCATATTTTGCAAAAAGATAATGCTACAGAGCTTGTGACAGACTCATATTTGACGTTTTTTGCCCACGACCCCTTATTGCGTGGGCGAATCAGTTGCAAAGCGGGATCCAAAGCGTCCTTCGCAAACAAATAGCCGGGGCCCGCGCGATGCGGACCCCGGCTCAATACCGTGACGATATGTCAGTTACGCTCTACACGTAGAACAGGATGTCGTCGTAGGTCGGAACCGGCCAGTAGTCGGCGGCCACGATCTCCTCCATGGCGTCCACGGCGGCACGCAGCGTATCCATAGCGGGAACGACCTCGTGCGCGTACACGTTGGCCTGCTCCTGGCCATCGAGAGCCTCGGCCTTCTGATGTACGGCGTCGAGCGCCTTGATGGAGTCGTTGATGGCGGTGATACCGTTGCAGAGCTTGTTGAGCGTGTTCTGCTCGCACTGCATGGCAGCATCGGCACCGGCGGCACGAATAGTCTCAAGGCCCTTAGCGACCTTGGTGGCATAGGCGGTAATGACCGGGCGATAGGTACGACGCGCCTCGCGAACCATCGTGGTGGCCTCGATGTTCATGAGCTTGTTGTACTTCTCGAGCTTGCAGTCATAGCGGCACTGAGCCTCGGCCTTGGTCAGGACGCCCGTCTCCTCAAAGAGCGCAATGGCCTTATCGGAAACAAAGGCGGGAAGAGCGTCGGCCGTGGTCTTGTTGTTGGCAAGGCCGCGCTTCTCGGCCTCGATGGGCCACTCGTCGGAGTAACCGTCGCCGGAGAACAGGATGCGCTGGTGATCGGTCAGCACCTTCTTGCAGTACTCGAGCGCGGCGTCCTGGAACTTATCCTCGGGCGTACCCTCGAGTGCGTCGGCGAAGGACTTGAGCGACTTGGCCACGGCGGCATCGAGCACCAGGTTGGAGTCGGAGACGTTCTGCTCGGAGCCGCAGGCACGGAACTCGAACTTGTTGCCGGTGAAGGCGAACGGGGAGGTGCGGTTGCGGTCGGTGTTGTCCTGCATCAGCTTGGGCAGGGTATCGGCGCCCAGGTCGAGCACGCCGCGCGTGGCATGGACGGAAGCCTTGCCATCGATGATCTTCTCGACGACCTCGGTAAGCTGGTCGCCCAGGAAGATGGACATAATCGCCGGAGGAGCCTCGTTGGCGCCCAGACGATGATCGTTACCGGCCGAAGCAACGGAGGCGCGCAAGAGCTCCTGATAGTTATCGACGGCCTCGATCACCGCGGTGAGGAAGACGATGAACTGCAGGTTATCGAGCGGAGTGTCGCCCGGGTCAAGCAGGTTCTCGGACTCGGTGCCAAGCGACCAGTTATTGTGCTTGCCCGAACCGTTGATGCCCTCGAAGGGCTTCTCGTGCAGCAGGCAGACCAAGTCGTGGCGGGAGGCGATGAGCTTCATCTTCTCCATCATGACCAGATTCTGGTCGATGGCCTCGTTGACCTCGCCGTAGACAGGGGCGAGCTCATGCTGGCAGGGAGCGACCTCGTTGTGCTTGGTCTTGGCAGGAATGCCAAGCGCCCACAGTTCATCGTCCAGGTCCTTCATATAGGACGAGACGGTGGGGCGGATAGCGCCAAAGTAGTGCTCCTCGAGCTCCTGGCCCTTGCAGGGAGCAGCACCAAAGAGGGTGCGCCCGGTGATGACCAGGTCCCTGCGCTTGCGGTAAGCGTCCTTCTTGATCAGGAAGTACTCCTGCTCATCGCCCACGGAAGGAACGACCTTCTTGGGGGTCTTACCAAACAGCGCCAAAACGCGCTTGGACTCACGCGAGAGTGCGGTCATGGAGCGCAGCAGCGGGGTCTTCTTGTCCAGGGCCTCGCCCGTGTAGGAGCAAAAAGCCGTGGGGATGCACAGGACATCGTCCTTAATGAATGCGGGGCTGGTGGGATCCCAAGCGGTGTAGCCACGGGCCTCGAAGGTGGCGCGCAGGCCGCCGTTGGGGAAGCTGGAAGCATCGGGCTCGCCCTGGATGAGGTTCTTGCCCGTAAACTTGGTAATGGCGGTGCCGTCGTGGTTGGGCTCGAGGAAGCTATCGTGCTTCTCGGAAGTAATGCCCGAAAGCGGCTGGAACCAGTGCGCGTAGTGTGTAGCGCCCTTGGAGATGGCCCAGACCTTCATAGCGTGGGCAACAGCGTTGGCCACATCCAGGTCGAGCGGCTCACCGTCCTCGAGGGTTGCAGCAAGGCGCTTCCAAATGTCCTTGGGGAGGTAGTCCTTCATGACTTCCTCAGAGAACACCATGGTCCCGAAGCGGTCAGTAAGTTCGGCCATACGGAACTCCCTTCGTATCGGCACCGCGTGAGAAGCGGTGTTGATTACTAACGAACGAGTCATAGCTTAGACTCGCCGTGTTTCCGCAACATTACCGTTATGTTGCTGTCGCGAAACCAATCAATGAGGTTACCGCATCGCGGCGGCGTTGCCACCCTCAACAGCCAATCAACTGTATAAATTGCAGACCTTTCCCCATGATTTAAGGGTAGTCAATTTGGGATGGGGCTCTATTAACTGGTATTTCACATCAGATACCAGTCTTTACTGCCCCATCTTAGATTGACCGCCCTGTTATAGGGAATGCCGATAGCAAGGCATCTTTGATTGGTATCCTCAAATAGCGAGTGAAACTCCACCGTGACACAGCGGTGCTGTAGAATCCTTACAACACATCACACTATTACGTATCTAAAGGAGCACGATATGCGCGTCGATGAGGTTTTTAAGCAGGCAGCATCCCAGGGCACCGCACCCGTTTCGTTTGAGATGTTCCCGCCCAAGGGCGAGCTTACCCTCGATACGGCTCGCGAAGTGGCAGGCAATCTGTGCAAGCTTTCGCCGAGCTTTGTCTCGGTCACCTGCTCGGCCGGCGGCTCGGGCAACGGTGCCACCACCGCCCCCATCGCGCATATGATTTCGAGCAAATTCGATACGCCCTCGGTGGCGCACCTCACCTGCGTTGGCCGCTCGCATGCCGATATCGCCGCCAAAATCGACGAGTACCGCACCGCCGGCGTGGAAAACATCCTGGCCCTGCGTGGCGATCTCCCTGCCGGCGCGACCGAGGACGACAAGCCCGCCTCCGACTACGCCTACGCCCGCGACCTCATCCCCGAGCTCGTCGACGCCGGCTTTTGCGTAGGCGCCGCGGCCTACCCCGAGGGCCACATTGCCTGTGAGGATCTCAACGCCTCGGTCGAACACCTCAAGCAAAAGCAGGACGCCGGCGCGAGCTTCTTTGTGACGCAGCTCTTCTTTGATAACGAGTGCTTCTATCGCTTCCGCGAGCTTGCCGACAAGGCCGGTATCACCGTGCCCATTACCGCGGGCATCATGCCGTTTATGGGCAAGTCGCAGATCAGCCGCATGGTCTTTATGTGCGGCGCGTCGCTGCCCTCCCCCGTCATCAAGATTCTCGCCAAGTACGAGAACGACCCCGAGAGCCTGCAGGCAGCCGGTGTAGATTATGCCGCCCGCCAGCTTTGCGACCTCAAGGAGCACGGCGCCGACGGCCTGCACCTGTACACTATGAACCGTCCTGCGATCGCCGCGACCATTATGGAGCGCCTGGGGTAATGGAAAAACCGCACATCGATACAACCGCTGTCGAAGTGCCGGCCGACCTTGCGTCGCCGGCGCTTTACCGTGTCGATGCTGCGCACCATCCCCGTGTCGACCGTGCCGAGATGTTGCGGTATCTGGGTTACGGCGGTCAGCAGATTGAGCCCGAGCTGTCGCAGCGTATTGAGCTTGTGGTCGAGCGCCTAGAACTGGACATTGAGCCCCGTGGTGTGCGCCGCGTGTTTGCCGTCGATGCCACGGGCGTGGATGAGCAGGGAGAGCCCAGCATCCGTCTGGTTGGCACCAACGTTGAGCTACGGGGTCGCGATATCTATCGACATCTCAAAGATGCCCGCTTTGCCGCGCTCATGGCATGCACCCTCGGCATGGACGCCGAGCGTCGCCTGCGCACCACGGGAGCCCAACATCCCCTAGAGGGCGCCGTGCTCGACGCCGCGTGCTCCGCTTACGTGGAAGCCGCCGTCGAGCAAATGGACCAGCAGATCAAGACGGACGCCGCCGTTCATGGGCTCGCCGGCAACTGGCGCTTTAGTCCCGGCTACGGCGACTGCCCGCTCTCGGCACAGCGCTCGATCGTCAATGCGCTCAACGCCACGCGGCTCATCGGCCTGACCGTCACGCCCACCAGCCTGCTTATGCCCACCAAAAGCGTGACCGCAGTGATCGGTCTGTTTGACGGCGAGGTCCACGACGCCCAAAGCCGCCCCACCTGCAATATCTGCCGCATGCGCGAGAACTGCCGCTTCCGTGCCGCCCACACCACCTGCTATTCCAGCCATTAGGAGCCCCCGATGTTTACTCCGCTTATCACTCATGATTCTGACGGCACTGCATTGGCGGCACCCGTTGATGCCGCACGTCGCAACGGTGCCACGTACAAGACGCGCACGATCGACGACCTGCGCATTAAGGATGACCGCCTGCGTGCCGCCATCGAGGGCACGGGACACCTGCTGTTCGACGGCGGCATGGGCACCATGTTGCAGGCCGCTGGCATGAAGGCGGGCGCCCTGCCCGAGCTGCTCAACTTTGAGGAGCCACAGGTCATTACCGATATTCAGCGTCAGTACGTCGAGGCCGGCTGCGACGTGATCACCGCCAATACCTTTGGCGCCAACGCGCACAAGCTCGATGGCGCTGCCACCGTGACAGATGTCTTTGCCGCCGCGGTCTCTTGCGCTCGCGCGGCCGGCGCCCACTACGTCGCCGGCGACATCGGCCCCATCGGCGCGCTGCTTCGCCCCTTGGGCACCCTCAGCTTCGACGAGGCCTACGACCTCTTTGCCGAGGAAGTGCGCGCCGGCGTCGATGCGGGCGTGGACCTCTTTATTATCGAGACCATGACCGACCTTGCCGAGATCAAGGCAGCCGTCCTCGCCTGCCGCGAGAACTCCGACCTGCCCGTCTTTGCCACCATGACCTTTGAGGAAGACGGTCGCACCTTCCTGGGCACGAGTCCCGAGGTTGCCGCCATCACGCTCGATGCCATCGGCACCGACGTTTTGGGCATCAACTGCAGCCAGGGACCGGCCGAGCTCCGAGGGCTCGCCGCTCGCATGCTCACCGTTACGGACAAGCCCGTTATGGTGCAGGCCAACGCAGGACTGCCCCGCGTGGACGACGACGGCAACACCGTCTTTGATATCCAGGCGCCCGAGTACGCCGTGGCCGTCGCCGGTATGATTGCCGACGGCGTAAGCGTCGTGGGCGGCTGCTGCGGCACCACGCCGGCGCACATGGCAGCGCTGCGCACGCTTATCGATAACCACACGCCCAGCCCGCGTCACCGCAAGCCCAGCATGTCGGTCACGAGCGCCCAAACGGTCGTGGATCTTCCCTGCGACGGCCACAAGATCGCCGTCATCGGCGAGCGCATCAACCCCACCGGCAAAAAGCGCCTGCAGCAGGCCCTGCGCGACGGCGATCTGGACTACGTGGTGAGCCAGGGCATCAGCCAGCAGGAGCAGGGCGCCGACATCCTGGACGTCAACGTGGGTCTGCCCGAGATCGACGAGGTCAAGATTATCCAACAGGCCACCGAGCAGCTCCAAGGCTCCACGCTGCTGCCGCTGCAGATCGACTCCACCGATCCCGCCGCTGTCGAGGCCGCCGTACGCCGCTATGCCGGCAAGCCCATCATCAACTCCGTCAACGGCAAGCAGCAGATCATGGATGAGATCTTCCCGCTGGTCGCCCACTATGGAACCAACGTCGTCGGCCTTACGCTCGACGAAGGCGGCATCCCCGATACCGCCGAGGCCCGCTTTGCCATCGCCGAACGCATCGTGGCCGAGGCCGCCCGCTACGGCATCGGCCCGGACCGTATCCTCATCGACTGCCTGGTCATGACCGCCTCGACCAATCAACGCCAGGCCGAGCAGATCCTACGCGCCATGTCCCTGTGCAAGGAGCGTCTGGGCGTCAAATGCGCGCTCGGCGTGTCGAACATCAGCTTTGGCCTGCCTGCCCGCCCGCTGCTGGGCTCGGTCTTTTTGGCCGCCGCTTTTGGCGCGGGCCTCGACGCCCCCATCATGAACCCGGGCTCCAAGCGCTTTATGGATACCGTCTACAGCTATCGCGTCCTGAGCGTTGAGGACGAGGGCTCGACCGGATACATCGAGCGCTATGCCGGTTGGACCGATCCGTATAAGATCGCCGCCAACCCGGCAGCAGCTCAGGCCGCATCGAGTGATGCCGCGCCCGCTGCTGGCACCGCCGGCTCCGACGGCAACGACGACCCGATTCGTCGCATGGTCGTCTCGGGCCGCAAAGGCGAGATCGCTGCCGAGACCGAGCGTCTGCTGGCAGACCACGACGCCATGGACCTCATCAACAATCACTTTATCCCCGCCCTCGACGAAGTTGGCGTCCTCTTTGACCAGGGCAAGTTCTTCTTGCCGCAGCTTATGGCCTCGGCCGAAGCCGCGCGTGTGGGCTTCGACACCATCAAGCGCCTGATGCCCGCCGGCGAGATTGCCGACAAGGGCAAGATCTGCGTGGCCACCGTCAAGGGCGACATCCACGATATTGGCAAGAACATCGTCAAAATGCTGCTCGACAACTACGGCTACACCGTCTTTGACCTGGGCCGCGACGTCGATCCGCAGGAGGTACTCAAGACCGTCAAGGAGCGCGATATCAAACTCGTCGGCCTCTCGGCGCTTATGACCACCACCGTCGTGGCCATGGAAGAGACCATCAAGTTGCTCCATGCCGAGGTTCCGGGCGTCAAGATCATCGTGGGCGGCGCCGTGCTCACCCCCGAATACGCCAAGCAGATCGGTGCGGACTACTACGCCAAGGACGCCGCCGAAAGCGCTCGTATCGCCGAAGAGGTCTTTGGGCAGTAACACAACGGAAACAACCGAGCACCAAAACGTGCCGCACGCGCCACTTGGCACGTGCGGCACGTTAGAATAGATAAGATTATGCTCGTTTTGGCAGATAGGAGCGCAAGGATGGCGATCACGCCCGCAGAAATCGCGGAAACCCGCGGCATGGTTGAGGAGCAGAACCTCGACATCAGGACCATCACCATGGGTGTTTCGCTCATGGGTTGCGGTGACGAGAACCTCGACCGCATGTGCACGAAGATCTACGACCACGTGACGCACACGGCTGAGCATCTGGTCGAGACCGCCGAGAACCTCGAGCGCGAGTACGGTATCCCCATCGTCAACAAGCGCGTTTCCGTCACCCCGGTGGCCCAGATCGCCGCGTGCTGCAAGGATGAGGACCTCACCCCCATCGCGCATGCCCTCGACCGCGCGGCCGAGACGCTCGGCATCGATTACCTGGGCGGCTTCTCCGCGCTCGTCCAGAAGGGCATCGGCGACGCCGACCGCCGCGTTATCCAGTCCATTCCGCAGGCGCTCGCCACCACGAGCCGCGTCTGCTCCAGCGTCAACGTCGCCAGCCTGCGCGCCGGTATCAACATGGATGCCGTGCTCATGGCCGCCCAGACCATCATCGATGCCGCTAAACTCACGGCCGACCAGGATTCCGTCGGCGCTTCCAAGTTTGTCTGCTTTGCTAACATGGTCGAGGACTCCCCGTTTATGGCGGGCGCCGTCCACGGCGGTGGCGAGGCCGACGCCGTCATCAACGTAGGCGTCTCGGGCCCCGGCGTTATGGCTGCTGCCTTGGAGACGCTCCCCGACTCCGCCTCGATGATGGAGGTTGCCGAGAAGATCAAGCAGACCGCCTTTAAGATCACCCGTGCCGGCGAGCTCATGAGCCGCGAGGCCGCCCATCGTCTGGGGGTCGAGAAGGGCATTGTCGACCTGTCGCTGGCTCCCACGCCTGCCATCGGCGACTCCGTTGCCCGCATCCTCGAGATCATCGGCGTGGGCACCTGCGGTGGCCCGGGCACGACCTGCGCGCTCGCCATGCTCAACGATGCCGTCAAGAAGGGCGGCGTCATGGCCAGCTCCAGCGTGGGCGGTCTCTCGGGCGCCTTTATCCCCGTGTCCGAGGACGCCGGCATGATCGCCGCCGTCGAAGCCGGCGCGCTTTCGCTCGAGAAGCTCGAGGCCATGACCTGCGTGTGCTCCGTTGGCCTGGACATGATCGCCATCCCCGGCGACACTCCAGTCGAGACCATCGCCGGCATCATCGCCGACGAGATGGCCATCGGCGTCATCAACAACAAGACCACGGCCGTCCGCGTGATTCCTGCCATCGGCAAGGGCGTGGGCGACTGCGTCGAGTACGGCGGCCTGTTTGGCCGTGCGCCCATCATGCCGGTGAACCCCAACGCCGGCACCGTGCTTGCCCACCGCGGTGGACGCTTCCCGGCGCCGCTGAACTCGCTGAAGAACTAGCTGAGGGGTTCGGGCGAGGAGCCCCGGGGAGGGCAAATATATAAGGTCGCCTGCTCGGACAGTCCTGACTCGCACGGAGAGCACATTAAGTGCTCTCCGGCTCGTGCGGAACTCGCGATCGACCTTATATATTTGCCCTCCCCGGGGCTCCCGCACAACGGGACCTCAGTTGGGTTCTATCCCGTATGGCAGTCGCTTCGCTCCTGCCCGCCTTGGTTGTGAGGGCGGTTTGGCGTTGGATCGGTTCTTTCTGATATATGCTGGTTGCGGCTCTTCTTTTGGGAGGAGTCGCTTTTTTGTTGCTAGGAGGTTAGCCCGTGGTTGATGGGGATGCTCGCTCTGAGCTTCTTTCTGCGGATTGGAATGGCGAATGGATGCGCCTGCAAGCTGGTCGGCATCGGGCTGATGATTCTTTTGAATGGGATAAGCGGGCTCGGCATTTTCGGCCGCTTGAGACTGCTCCTTATGCCCGGGATTTTATGAAATTGCTGGCTCTTGAGCCTGGTGAGTCGGTGCTGGATATGGGATGTGGGGCTGGGTCGATTGCTATTCCGCTTGCTCAGGCTGGGCATCCTGTGATTGCTGCCGACTTCTCCCCCGCTATGCTGGGCACGCTTGATGCCGGCATTGAGTACTACGGACTCGAAAGGCGCATAACGCCGCTTGAGCTTGCTTGGGATGATGATTGGGATTTGGTTGGACCGGTCGCGAAAGCGGTGGATGTTGCCTTTGCCAGTCGGTCAGTTACGACGACCAATCTAAAAGGTGCGCTTGCCAAGCTTGACCGTACGGCTCGTCGGCGTTGCGCTGTCACGATGGTCGCCAACTCCAGCCCGCGCTATGACCTGCACCTGATGAACGCCATCGGCGCCTCGGTTACCTGCAGCAATGGCTTTGTGTACGCCTTCAACATCCTTATTCAGATGGGTGCCTTACCGCAGGTCACGTATTTTGAATCACCCCGTCGCGATACCTTCGATAGCCTTGAGGCGGGAGTGGCGGACTTCTCCCGCATGCTCGAGCACGGTAACGAGGATAAAATCGACTGCCTGCGCGACTACATCGCTCAACACATGATTGAGAACCCCCATGCCGGCGAGCCGGGCTCCAAGGGCGTGCCGCAGGGACGCTATATGCTCGATCATGTCCGCAAGGTTCGTTGGGCGTTTATTGCATGGGAGCCGGTCTCTGCGCCCAGCTCATAGCTTGTTCACAGCCCGCACCGCCCACTCACTCGGCATCCGCATTCTTTTTGAACTGGGAAAACGCGCTCCACACCGCGCCGTTCCTGCGCTATCGTGGGACAGCTCACGTAGATTAAGGCCCCGTCGCGGGGCGCCCCATACATAGAAAGCGAGAACCCATGGCACTGACAGGAGCCCAGGTCAAGCAGCTTCGCAGCATGGCCCACCACCTCAACCCCGCCATCATCATCGGCAAGTCCGATGTCAACGAGGGCACCGTCGAGCAGACGGTCGCCTACCTGGAGAAGCACGAGCTCGTTAAGTGCTCCGTGCTCGATGGCTCCAGTCTTTCCGCCCGCGAGGCCGCCGAAGAGCTCGCTGAGCGTTGCCACGCCGAGGTCGTCCAGGTCATCGGCCGCAAGTTCTCGCTGTATCGCGAGTCCTCGCGCAAGGACATCGAGAAGATCAAGCTCGTCTAAGAGCCAATGATCCGGCGATCCAACACATAGCAAGCTTACGGGTGCCCAAGTACTTCGGGCGCCCGTTTTTTATCGCTCGACCAGCACGCGATTGAGCCGCCCCTCCACCAAGCGCTCGTATAGACGTCGCGTCTCGGGCTCGGGCACGCCATTGACCTGCTCCCTCAGATGGTGCATATGCCCGCTGTACAGTTCGACGATATCGCGCCGCCGCCCCGCCGCACTGTAGACACGCATGGCGCAGCGCACCATATCCTCACGCGCCGTTTCCTGCCGAAGCCCCGACTCCGCCAGCCAAATCGCCGACTGCAGATCGTTTTCTTCTAGAGCGGCATTTGCTCCCTTAATCATGCAATCGATGTACTTTGACTGCATAATGCGTCGCATACGCAAAAAGTAGGTGGGATTACAGCCATTGGGAACATACAGCGGTCCGGCATAAAGCTGCTCAATCTTAAGGCACAACTCGACCAGATGGGGCCCGCGCGCACCCGTGCGATTTCCCAAAACCTCGCGGCTTATCTGGTCAAACAGCCGTACATCGGTCTTGACGTAGTCGCCGTTGAGTCCGATGCATTCATTTTGGATGAGCACACACGACTTGCCGTCTGGCGTCGGCCCCAAAGCCGACCGCAAGCGCGATATCGTCGAGTACAGGTTGTTGCGGGCGCTATTGAATTCGGCATGGGGCCCTGTCTCTTATACACATCTCCGAGCCCACGAGACCGGAGCCTATCTCGTA
>URBB01000069.1 GCA_900545835.1 uncultured Collinsella sp.
ATTTTGAGCCTCGTCTTCAAACTTGCCTAGCCCATGCAGCTCTGCCAGCGTCCATGAGCCGTCTGGCATCTGCCAGCCATAATCTGCTAGATAATAGCCAGCGTTTCCCGGTCGCGTTATCTCAACTTGAAGCTCGGGCGCGGCAACCCCAGCGAGAATCATCGCTGCTCTCGCCTCAGACTCGCCGCCATTGTCTGACCTGCCGTCCATATACTCAAAAACGTCAAAAGCACGCGCGATGCCATGCAACCCTCGGCAATTTGCCTGGGCATATGCTCGCAGCTCTTCGCGTTCGACATCGTACTCACGGGCCAAGCCATCGACATAGCCCAGCGCATAGCGAAAGGCGCTCGTTCGAGCGATATCAACAACCGTTCGACACGGATCCGTCAGTGTAAACAGACCTAGCCGCCACACTTCGCCCGCCCGCCAGCGCTTGTATTCAACGAACTCATACTTATCACGCCTTGTAGACCGTGGCAGCAGTACTTGCACTTTATCCAGAAGCGTATACGCCGAGCCGATGCCGTAGAGCAGCGCTGCTGTCGCTCCGCAAAACACAGCATCCGGTTCAACGACCGCAATAGCGGATGCCAGCTGAAAGATACGATCTTCAACCCCAAGATTATTCCAATAGACCGGATCCGCATATACATGGTTGTAAAGACGAAGCATGAGCTCTTCCTGCATAAGCTCGCGCGCACGGCGTTCATCCCAAGGATCAATTGTTATAAGCAGCTGTCCATCTTGATGAATTCCAACGGCCGAGAATAGCATCCTTGCATAGGACTGCGGAAAATGTTTGCCTTTATCGAGCATGGCCAACCCCATAACCATCACGGCGGAGAGAATACCATTACGCTATCGCATGCTTCCGTCCGCAGGCCTTGCCAAAAGCTGACCAAAAGCTTGACGTCGCAGGTCAGAGCTTCAAAAAATATTTCCACTCTCGGTAGACGGTCGCTACGATCCTCCCAACGGCATCAAAATCCAACCTTACAAATAGTTGCGGTGAAATACGGACTACATGGGCCATAAAAGCCGAAAAACAGTCCGTATTTCACCGCAACTTAGGAGGGGATGTGGGGTCCCGGCATGTATATGAAAATGGCTCTGGTCCCAAAAGGAATCAGAGCCATTCATCTATCTTATGGAGCGGGCGACGGGAATCGAACCCGCGTCATCAGCTTGGAAGGCTGGGGTTCTACCATTGAACTACGCCCGCAAGATATGGTCGGGACGACAGGATTTGAACCTGCGACATCCTGCTCCCAAAGCAGGCGCGCTACCAAACTGCGCCACGTCCCGAAGGTGTTGAGCAGCTAAGGTCTAAACCTTGCGTGTCCCAAAGCGAAGGAAATTATAGGGGAGACTCCCCGCCTGTGCAAGCATTGATGCCTTAGCTCCTCGAATGTGCGACAAAACGACTATGGAGCAGACCGATCACAAAGGCAACCACGGCAACCGGCGCCCACGCGGCTCCAATGTCCGCAAGCGGCAGCACATCGAACGGCAGCCACGCACCTGCAAAGAACGCATCGCGGACCGAGGTGATCACACTCTGCACCGCGACAACGCCGCCGACCCACACCCACACCTGCGGATGAGCGTCGCAAAAGCCGTGCACCAGGCCCATCAGTACCAGTACGATGGCAACGGGATACAAGGCGTTGAGCATAGGCACCGAGAACATAAGAATCACGTCGAGGCCCACGTTGGAGAGCACGCACGAAAATGCGGCGAACACAAAGGCGAGAATCGCAAAGGGGCGGCGCATGGCCTCCTCGGAGGCCTCCGCTCCCCCTTTAACCACATACGTTTCGCAGAAGTAACGCGCGCAGCAGCTGATGAGGCCGATGCACACGTTCATGCAGGCGAGGAAGAAGATGGCGAAGACCACGACCGTGCCGGCAAGCCCAAAGTGCATGGAGGCCGAGCGGGCGAGAATGGCGGCGCCGTTGGTGGCGTCGGACATCACGGTGCCGAGCTGCATACCGGCAAGGGCCAAACCGCAGTAGATGACGGCCATGAGCACGCCGGCGATCACACCGGAACGCGAGATCTCGAAGGCCACGCGCTTGTCATCGGTAACACCCAACTCGTGGATGGTCTCGGCGATGATGATGCCGAAGGCGAGCGACGCAAGCAGATCCATGGTCTGATAACCGGTCAAAAAGCCCTGCACGGTAGCACCGGCATTGTAGGGAGTCTGCGGCGCGGCAGCCGGTCCCAGCGGCGAGATCACGGCAGCACCCACGACGAGCACGATGAGCGCAATGAGCGCGGGGCCCGTAATGCGGCCGAGCACGCGTGTGATGACACCCGGGCGCAGCGTGAGCACAAACGCGACGACGAAGAACCCGACGGCAAACACCAGACGTGCCGTGCCGAGCGAAACGCCCTCGGGTAGCAGCGGCACCAGCATTTCGAACGCCGTAGAGCTTGTGCGCGGAATGGCCAGGCACGGGCCGATGGCCAGATACACCGCCGCAACGAAGAATTCGCCAAACTTGGGGTGCACGCGGCCGGCAAGCTCGCGCGCCGTTCCGGCGAGCGCCACGGCGATAAATCCCATAACAGGCAGACCGATAGCGGCAATCAAAAAGCCGATCATGGCAAGCGGCGTGGCCGTGCCGGCCTGAAGTGCCAGCAAAGGCGGAATGATGAGGTTACCGGCGCCAAAGAGCATCGAGAACAGCGCAATGCCGACGGTAACGACATGGTCGGAGCGCAGACCGCGCGGTGCGGATGAGGCCATAGGCACACCTTTCGGGTCGAAACAAAAACGGGACGGGCAAAAGACCCGTCCCGCAAGTATAAACGGTCTAGCAGCTTTAGCAGGCTAAATCGCACAGAGCATCGATAGCCGTGTCGACTTCTTCGGTAGTGTTGAAATACCCAAACGAGAAGCGAACGACACCCTGGCGCTCGGTCCCGAGCGCGCGGTGCATGAGCGGAGCGCAATGGGCGCCGGGGCGCGTCGCAATCCCCCACCCTTGCATGAGCGCGTCCGAGATCTCGGCAGAGTCGATATCACCCACGTTGAGTGAGACGATCGCCGAGCGCACGGGCTGGTCAAACGCACCGTAGAGCGCAATGCCAGGGATTTCGCGAACACCGGCGAGGAAGCGCTCTGCAAGCGAGCGCTCATGCGCCGCAATCGCCTCGACCCCGCCTTGTGCCTCGATAAAGTCGAGACCGGCGGAAAGGCCTGCGATACCGTGACCGTTGAGCGTGCCCGCCTCAAGGCGCGTGGGCCACTCGAGCGGCTGCAGTGGGTCGAAGCTGTGAACACCGGTGCCACCCATGGCCCACGGAGCCACGTCAATGCCTTCCGCCACGGCCAGGCCGCCGGTGCCTTGAGGTCCCATGAGCCCCTTGTGGCCGGTAAAGCACACGACGTCAAGTCCCATGGCATCCATGTCAATCTTCGCCGTGCCGGCAGACTGCGAGGCGTCGACGATCACCAGCGCACCTGCCGCATGCGCGATGGCAGACACACGCGAAACGTCGACCGCGTTGCCGGTCACATTGGAGGCGTGCGTCACCACCACGGCACGCGTGCCCGGCGTGACCAGCTGCTCGAGCTCGTCGTAGTCGAGCGCGCCGTTCGCGTCGCAGCCCGCATGCTCAACGGTCACGCCCTGCTCTGCCGCCAAGCGGTTGAGCGGACGTAGCACGGAGTTGTGCTCGAGCACCGTCGTGACCACGCGGTCGCCGGGGCACACCACGCCATTGATGACGGTGTTGAGCGCCGCGGTGGAGTTGGGCGTAAAACAAACATGATCGGCCCGCGGGCAGCCCAGCAAGCGCGCGAGCTTGGCGCGGCAGCCGTGGATGGTACGCGCCGCATCGAGCGCACCCGACGTGGCACCGCGCCCAGCATTGCCGAGCGAGCACATCGCCTGCGTCACGGCATCGATGACCGTCTGCGGCTTGTGCATGGTCGTCGCCGCGTTATCCAGGTAGATCATCGCACGACCTCCCACATATCAATCACGGTATAGCCCTCGGTGGGAACGCCCGCCGCGGCGAGTTCGCCGCGCAGCAGCTCCTCATCGGCAGGCAACGCCTTCCACGCCAGACCGCAGCCGGCAGCGACCTCCCCGGGCACGGGAATCGTTCGCCCGGGAAGGCCGCGCTCGATGCAAAGGGACTCGCAGCCCATGGCGGCCGCCGTGGTGGGAAACGTGATGACAAGCGCCGGGCGCTTCTCCCTCATGGCAACTCCAACCAATACGCTACGGGCGCACGACGCGCACGGCCTGCTCCATCTTCTCCACGATCACGTACATATTGGTGACCTCGCCTACTGCAAGCTGGTCCTTAATGCCATAGTGGTCGAGGCAGGTGCCACAGGTAAGGATCTCGACGCCCTGCTCGGCCAGACCCTTCAGGTCGTCGAGTACCGGAGAGCCCTCTACGGTGAGCTTGGCGCCGCCGTTGTAGAACAGCATGGTCGCGGGCAGCTCCTCCTGCTGCGTCACGGCAAAGATGAAGGCCTTCATGAGCTTGTGGCCCAGCTCGTCGTCGCCACGGCCCATGCAGTCGGTGTAGACGGAAATGACGAGCTTGCCCTTGCCGGCGCTGGCATCACAGAAGGCAGCGCCATCTTGCTCGGGATCGGCCACGGCAACGGTGCCAGAGGCCGCCACGGTCACGTGCCACTCGGCGTCAGAAACCTTCTCGACCGAGGCCGTGCAGCCCTTCTCCTGTGCCATCTTGGAAATGTTCTTGACGGCGGTCTCGTTGTCGACCGAGGTCACCACGGCGCCCTCGCCATCAAGCTGTTTGAGTGCCTTAAGCGTCTTGACGACGGGCAGCGGGCAGGCATCGCCCATGGCATTGACTTCAATCTTGGTAGACATAGCAAATTCCTTTCGAAAGGGGCCGCCCAGAACAGTAGGCGGTCGCATAAACAGTTTTCCTTAATGCACAACGCGGACGGCAGGGCCGCCCGGCTCTGCCTCGCACACGCGCCCAACAACGGCAGCGATGCGCCCCTCGGCATGTAAACGACGCGCAAGCTCATCCACATCGGCAGCAGGCGCCGCAATAAGCAAACCACCCGAGGTCTGCGGATCGTACAGTGCATCCAACATACCCGGTTCCAGGTCATCGTCGGCCGCCACGCGCGGGCCAAAGAAGTCCTGGTTGCGGTAGGAGCCCGCGGGGATAATGCCCAGACGCGCCATATCGAGCACCTGGTCAAAGAGCGGCACCGCCCCCGACGCAAGTTCAATCTGCACGCCCGAGCCCTCGGCCATCTCGCACGCATGCCCGATCAGGCCAAAGCCCGTAATGTCGGTGCAGCCGTGAAGCCCGAGTCCCTCGGCCAAACGGATCGGGGCTTCGTTGAGGGCGCGCATCGAGTCAAACATGGCTGCGGCCTCGTCCTGCTCGATAAGCTCGCCCTTAATGGCCGTGGTGATGATGCCCGAGCCGATCGCCTTGGTCAGCAGCAGAACATCGCCCACGTGCGCGCCGCTGTTGGCGAGCATACGGTCGAGTGGCACAAAACCGCTCACGGACAGGCCGTACTTGGGCTCGTCATCGTTGATGGTGTGGCCGCCCGCGATGGAGCAACCCGCCTCGACGCACTTGTCGGCGCCGCCCGCCAGAATCTGACCGGCAACCTCAACGCCCAGACAGCTCGGGATGCACAGCAAGTTCATGGCATGGCTCGGCCGCCCGCCCATGGCGTAGATATCCGACAGCGAGTTGGCTGCGGCGATCTGGCCGAACAGATAGGGATCGTCGACCATCGGCGGGAAGAAGTCGACGGACTGCACGAGGCCCAGGTTTTTGCCAACACGAAAGACACTCGCATCGTCGGAGGTATCGAACCCCACGAGCAGGTTGTCGTTATGCACATTAGGTAAGTCGCCCAGGACCTGGGCGAGGGCTCCAGGAGCCAACTTAGCGGCTCAACCACTCGCAGCCGTCATAGACGTAAGCCTCATCTGATCGCCTGTCATCGATACCTCCCCTCAAACACAAACAATGCTTCCCAGTATACGCATGAACGCGCTTCCACGGCCGATACATCACCCTAGTGCCTGTGCGCGAATCGCTGCGCCGATCGCTCCGGCAAAGCGGGCCTGGGGCGAGGTGGTCACCGGCGACCCCAGTAGCTCGCCCAACCGCTCCACAACGAAGGCGTTCTCGCACAGGCCACCGGTCAGGTAGTACGGGGCGCCCGCGGCCTGCCCGGCCATGGTCGCCACGCGCGAGACCACGCTGTCGATCACGCCACGCGCAATGTTCTCGCGCGGCTCGCCGCGACCGATCAGGCTGATAACCTCGCTTTCGGCAAACACGGTGCACATGCTGGAAATCTTGGTAGGCTCGCCGGAACGCGCCAGGTCGGCCATCTGCTGCTGGGAAATACCTAGGCGGTCGGCCATGATTTCCAAAAAGCGCCCCGTGCCGGCAGCGCACTTGTCGTTCATGGCAAATTTGGCCACGCGGCCGCCTTTAAGCTGGATGACCTTGGTGTCCTGGCCGCCCACGTCAATCACCGTGCCGTGATTGCCAAACAGGCGCACGGCACCGGTGCCGTGGCAGGTAATCTCGGTCACGACCTTGTGCGCATAGGGCACCGCGACACGGCCGTAGCCGGTCGCGACCACGCGCACGTCGTCGGCAGCCACGTCATAGCCGGCCGCTGCCAGTGCCTCGCGCAGCCGCTCGGCCGCATCGACCGAGGAGAACCCGGTTGGCTGCACGCACGTCCACGCCACCGAACCCTCCCCGTCGACCACAGCAGCCTTAGCCGCCGTAGACCCGATATCGATCCCGATCCCTATCATGGCTCTCTTCCAATCTGAACATCAAAGGTAGCGGCGCGTTCAGGCGCCTTAGCTCTAGGTTTCTCAGGTGCCGGAGATTGCCCCGAAAGAGGAGCGCAGCGTACTTTGGGTACGCAAGCGACGGTTTGAGGAGCAAGATCCGGCGCCTGAGGAAGCTAGAGGGTTTCGATGAAGGCGGCGATGCGGGTCTCGATCTGGCCCATGTCGCCGTTGCTGTAGTCGGTCTCGATCTTCATATACGGAATACCCGCACCCTCGACGGCCTCCTGCATGCGCGCGCTCTCAACGTTGAAGGTGTGGCAAGCCTGTAGCACGCTCTCTACCACGCCATCGACATGATACTTCTCGCACATAGCCAGCGTGTTTTCCATACGACCGTCGTTGGGCGTCATGACCGAGCAGTTGATGTCCAGGTAGCGGTCGGCGATGGAGCGCAGGATGTCGGGAGCCTCCGGATCGATCATCATGGCCGCCGTGCGCTCGCCCGAGCAGTCGTCCATGTACACGACCACGCCGCCGTTGGACTCGATGGTGCGACCGATCTTGTTGATCACGCCGCCCACCGGGCAGCCGGTGATCAGAATGCGCTTGGCGTCTGCCGCGACCGGGCGCTCGCCCGCGTCGTAGGCCTCGCGCAGCTTGGCAACCTTTTGCTCCAGCTGCTGCGTATAGGCCTCGATATCAAAGCTGAACGTACCGGCAAACATGGTGCTCATCAGGTCGACGCCGCTCATGGCCGCCGGTTGGTTGGCCTGCAGCGCAAACATCTCGAGCTGGGCCGCACGCAAGCGGTTGCGGCGACGGACGGCAGCACGAAGGTCGTCATCGGTGATCGTAATACCGTAGAAGTTCTCGAGCTCCTCCTTGAGCAGGCGGCACTCCTCGTACCAGCCTTCACGCTCGTAGGCGCGATCGCGACCCTGCGGAAGATGCAGAATGTGCGTGCGCTTGAGCTCGTTGAGCAGCTCGTACATCTTCTTCTTGCCGTCGCAGGTGGTCTCGCCGATGATCATGTCGCTAAAGTACGTAAACGGGCACTTTTGCGAGTAGGCAAAGCCGTAGGTCGACTTGATGAGCGGGCAGAGGTTTGCCGGCAGCACCTTCTCGGCCTCGGGAATCACCTCATCGGACGTACCGCACAGAGCGACACTCGCAGCCCCCGCGGCATCGATAATCTCGAGCGGCGTATAGCTGCACAAAAAGCCGACCAGGCGATTACCCGCCTGCTTGTAATCCTTAACGCGAATAAACGCCGCCTTGCGCTGCTCGTTGAACTCCTCAAACGTGCTGGGCAACGGCTGCTCAATATTTTCCGACATATAACTCCTAAACCTTTTAACCAACCAAGGAAACGGCTTTCCCAGGTGCCCGAGGTTGCCGTGAAAGAGACGCGCCGCGTACTTTGGCACGCAAGCGACGGTTTGAACGGCAAGATCGGGTGCCTGGAGAAGCCGCCGGGACGGATAGTCCTAAATGGTTTCCAAGAAAGCCTCAATCCTGGTTTGCAGTTGACCGGCGTCCTCGCCGGCGTAGTCGGTCGTGATGTGCATAAACGGAATGCCTGCCTCCTCGGCGGCCTTCTCCACGGCAAACGACTCCATCTCGTAGAGCGTGCAGAACTGAAGAGCCACGTCGACGATGCCGTCGGCATGAAGGTCCTTGGCCATCTGGACAATGTCCTTCATACGCTGATCGTTGGGCGTAAAGACGGCGCAGTTGATCTTGAAGTAGCGCTCGGCGATGGCGTCGAGCATCTCGTCGACCGTCTCGCCGGACTCGTCGACCAGGTCCTTGTAGTAGCGCGAGCCCGTGCAGGACTCCTCGCCCACCACGACGCCGCCGGCCTTCTCGATGAGGTTGAACAGCTTCCAGTTGGGCACGGCCATGGGCGTACCGGTGTACAGGATGCGCTTGGTCCCCTTGGGCGCCACGCCCTCGCCGGCCTCGACACGCTGCTCGCACTCAGCCGCCATATCGTTAATGGCTCCGGTCAGACGCGGCGTGTCGTCCATAAAGGCTGCCTGCACGGTCAGCAGGCTATCGAGACCGCTGATAGGCGCCGGGTCGGCAGCGCGGGTCGCAGCCAGACGCTGCAGGGCACGGCGCTTCTCATTGACGGCGTGGATGGCGGCTTTCAGACGATCAGGCGTAATCGTGACGCCGCACTCTTCCTCGATCTTGGCGGCGAGTTTCTTGACCTCGGCCTTCCAGGTCACGAGCGTCGACTCGTCGTGCACGTTGGGGATATCCATGACGTACATGTTCTTTTGCGTCGCAAAGAACTCGTAGGCCTTCTTCTTACCGTCGCAGGTGTTCTCGCCTACCACCAAGTCACTCGACTCAATGTAGGGGCAGACCTCGCCCAGCTTAAAGCCGGCAAAGCTCTTGATGAGCGGACAAGTGTTGCGCGGCAAGTGCTCCTCGACCTTGTCGGTTGCCCAGTCGGCACCCGAGCACAGACCAACGGGAATGCCGTCACAGGCAAGCACGATCTCCTCGGGCACGTACACGCAGAACGACCCCACGATCTTGGTGGCCTCGCCGGCCTCCTTCTTGTCGAGCATCTCCTTAATACGGCCGCTGTGGATGTTGGTGGCCACGAAGTCCAGGTAGGACGTTGACTTGGGACGGTTGTTCTGCGACAGGAACATGTCCCCGTACATCTGGCCCACGGCGCCCAGCAGCATATCGTGGTCGGCAAGATTCATGCCGAGGCTCTCCCACATCGGATGAAAATCGAGTGCTTCAGCCATAACGGTTCCCCTCTCGAACCAAAAATGAATAGCTACGGTATTGCTGCACGGTGGGTGGCGAAAACCCAGCCGCGCCTAAACCCGGAATTTTGGGGAACCTGCTTTGCGGTCGATTATTTAGTTGTGCGTCGTCTCTCCCGGAGCCGTGAACATACCTGCTCATATGCGGCTCCGAGCCATATATAGGGCACGCGCGGCAACGCGGCGAATGTATGTCGTCTGCGGCATATGCGTACCCTCCTTTACAAGTTGAGGTCAACTATATCAACGGTCGTCGACCATGCGAACACCGTTGACATTCGTACGACAGCGCCGTGTGTCGTCGTTTAATAAATAATTATCTTGATTGATAAGAGTTTGTCATCCCTCATTCGGCGAGCGGCAAGACAAAGCCGCCGAGGCTTATATCCCCGACGGCATTACCCGGCGCTATCGACAAACCAAATGGATCCTGCTGGCATCGAAGTGCATGCGCAGCGTCTCGCCTGCTTGCGGTAGCTCGTCGACAGGCATGCCTACTTTGTTGACCTTCCACTGCAGACGCGTGGGCGCATCGCCGCGCGGCACGTCCAGCAGCACCAGTCGCTCAAAGCGCGAATCGCTCACACGGGCCACGTGCAAATCATAGCTGTTGCGGCCCCGCTCCGCGCGATTGTCAACATGGAAGTAGCTTGCGCGAATGCCCAGGTACGCCGCATTATCGGGAACCTCGTGACCCACATTAAAGGTCATGCCCCAGTCGAGGGCCTCAACTTCTTCGTCGCCGATCTTGCGCGCCCGGCTTGTGTTCTTGCAGCCCGTCAGGCGCAGTGCCGCCAACGTCTGCGGACGGCGGACCACGTCCTCGACGGAGCCGATCTCCTCCACATGCCCGTCGTGCATCACGCAAATGCGCTGGCACAGGCGGCACGCTTCGTCGATGTCGTGGCTCACGTAGAGCACGGTGCGGTTGCAGACATCGAACAGGTCGAGCATGTTCTGCTCGAGGGCGCTCTTAAGATAGGAATCGAGTGCGCTCATGGGCTCGTCGAACATAAAAATGCCCGGATGCGCCGCCACCATGCGGGCAAGCGCCACGCGTTGTTGCTGGCCGCCCGAGAGCCGCGCGGGATAACGGTCGGCGAAATCGGCCAGGCCAAAGATGCCCAGATAGCGCTCGGCCAGCCTTTTGCGCGCCGCGGCGTCGCCCGCGTCCTTTACACCGGCACATACGTTATCGGCCACCGTCATGCTGGGAAACAGCTGATAGTTTTGGAACAGCAGGGCGCATTTTCGCTCCTGGGGCGACAGGTTGATGCCCGTCGCTGAGTCAAAAAAGGTCACGCCGTTGACGACGATCTTGCCCTCGTCGGGCATCTCAACACCGGCAATGCAGCGCAGTGTGCAGCTCTTGCCGCAACCCGAAGCGCCCAGCAGCGCCACACGCTCCTCACCGGCCTCAAGCTGTATGTCGAGCATAAACCCGGGATAGTGCTTTTTGATATCCAAAACGAGTGACATGGCCTATCGTCCTCCCTGCGGCGCCGTATCATCGCGCATGAGCTCGGCCAGCGCCTCGCGATCAATACGCAAGGCATCGCCGCCCGCCGGGTCGAGCGAATCGCCCCGTCCGGCGAGATCTTTGGCCTGCTTGCGCTCCGCGCGGGACAGGCCACGCT
>URBB01000070.1 GCA_900545835.1 uncultured Collinsella sp.
AGCTGCGGGAACGGCCTGTCCGCCTAATGTGTTCGGCTGAGATCGGAAATCAACCCTACAACCCGAATCTCACGAATCTCACGCTCACAGGACACTGACCACGTGGTCTTGCCGATGCCCAGCTCTTCCCACGTCTGCCCGGTTAGCAATCCCCTTGCTCTCCACGAGGGTGAGAAGTCGGGAGAACTCGGCCTCGTCCACGTCCGCAGGCTTGCGGGCAACTTTGAAGTCCAGGATGGGATCATCCCCGCACGTGCGGGGAACAGGCGCCCGAATTATACGGCGCCGGGCGCCTCTCTCGGACGTCCGGCCTTCGGTGAATCTGCGAGCCTGGCCTCGATGGACGCCCTAGACACCATGCGCTTGGTGCCGTCCCTCCACGAGTCGAGCAACCCCGCGCCTATCAGCTGCGACACCCTCGCCGAGCTGACACCGAGCATGCGCGCGGCATCCGCAGCCGTGACGGCGGGGATGTCGCCGAGTTCGCGGCTAACGGCCACGGCGATAATCCTGCCACCGTTCTGGGGCTCATGGCCGAAGTCGGGCGCCGGAAGGTCGGCCCCACCCATGAGGTGGTCATCGACCATGCAGGCGAGAAAGTCGGCCGCGCTAGCAACGGCATCGCCAAGGTCGGACCCGAACGTGCCCCCTCCGCCGAGCGAACCGCACGGCACGGCATTGACCATGTCACTGGAATCAAAGAACTCGAATTCCCATACGTAAGTCATGCAGTCTCCTTTAACGGAATCATCCCCGCGCGTGCGGGGAACAGGCACTTGAGATGTGTGCGCCATCATTCGTAGGCCTCCACGGGGAGACTGACGTCGATAACGGCATAGGGCAGGCCGTCGCGGTCTTCCCAATCTACGAAGGCGTAATCGTATTCCTCGAGTTTTTCATCCTGTCCGGCTAGCCAAATAGGCTCAAACTCGGCAATAGACGATTCCCTCGAGCCCATCTGGCCGACGAAATCACCGTTCTTGAACGGGTGCCGTCTAGGCATTGCCAGCCTCGCTTCGTACTTGCTCAATCATCAGGCAAGCCACCTGCTTACATTTCGCCGCAAAACAGCGTAGGCGAGCTGGGGTGTTTTGAGTGCTGGTTGCCCCGCAGGGCGACAGAACATTCAAACGGGGGCTCGCGTATTCGAGAGTGTCCCTACCCCGTGGTCGCTACAGGTACTTATCCATAAGGGAATCGAGGGAGGCAATCGCCTTGTCGTAGCCCTTTTCCGTGGTCACGCCGTCTGGAGTGACGCCCGCGCATTCGACTGAGGCTTTGAAGCAGTAGGAATACAAGAGCTTGCCGTCATAGAGTTCGATGGGGCCGCTCCAGATGCACTCAAGTGGGTGCTTTAAAGGATTCGAGAGCCCATTCCTTTGCGCGAGGCATTTCTAGTTCCCATAGAAAACTAGAAATGATAGATTTGGTAAGTGTTGAGTAATATTGAATAGGTTCAGGGGGAATAGTGGCAACCTCATCTTTGCTTACGACCAAAGGCGCTGCGGAACATCTCGGTGTTAGCGTTTCAACGATATACCGAATGGTGGATAACGGGATGCTGACACCCTCGAGAACACAGGGTGGACATAGACGCTTCGATATAGACCAGCTGGATGACTATCTTCGTAGCAGCGAAGAGCTTTCATCTTCGCAAAAGCCCTCTGCGCAAGTCGAGAAGTCGGTCGGTGCTCCCAGCGACGAAGCCGTGGTTGAGAATGCCGAGGAGGACGCGAAAGACAAGGCGGTAAAATCCGTAGATCCAAGAAATACGCTTAATGATTTGACGGGTTCTGAATGGCTTCCAGAAACCAAGTCGTTCTTTTACCAGAAGGGACTTGGGGCAAAACACCCACATGCGCAAATTGAGCGGCAGCACCCAGCTCCGTTCTCATATCAAGACGTCGAACATCTCATTACTTTTTTCACGAAGCGGGGGATGCGTGTCCTCGACCCCTTTGGCGGCGTTGGCTCTACGGCAAAGGCATGCGATCTTGAAGGTAGAACCTGCACTTCTATTGAACTTTCTAAGCAGTGGCACGACTTGGCCATAAAGAGGTTAGAAACCGAAGTAGGTGTGGGCGCATCAAAAAGACACACATTCATTAATGATGATTGCACACATGCATTGAGTAATATGGGTGCCGACACTTTCGACTTTATAGTCACCAGCCCGCCCTATTGGTCGATTCTGAATAAGAAGGCCGATTGGAAAGTAAAGAAATCAAGGTTAAAAGAAGATCTGGCGACCAATTATTCCGATGGAGACCCGAACGACCTGGCAAACATTGAGGACTATGAAACGTTCTTGGATGTCTTGGTCGACAAGGTCTTTCTGCAATGCGCTCGCGTATTGAAAGGAAAGGGCTATATGTGCATAGTCGTTTCCGACTTTCGCAATAAGTCTGAGTTCGTCAGCTTCCATAGCGATTTGATCCAGAGGATGAGCAATCGCTCGATTGAGGGTGGCGGGGTTCTTAAGCTACAGGGCGTTAAAGTGCTTCTGCAGAACCATAAGTCACTTCTACCATATGGCTACCCTTTCGCCTATGTCGAAAACATCCATCATCAGTACGTCCTGATTTTTAGGAAGGCTGTTGATAAACCTAGGAGCAGAAAGGCCAAATAGCGTGATCGAGTTCAATCGGGTGTACAACGTGGACAGCGATGTGTTCATGGAGGAGCTTATTCAAGCGGGTGTCACCTTCGACCTCATCCTGACGGACCCACCGTACAATCTGAATAAGGACTTTGGCAACAACAGCGACTGCCTGAGCTTGCCTGAATTCCTTACTGTCAACGAAAAGCGAATTGCCCAATGCCGCGATCTGCTGGCGCCCGCCGGCAGCCTTCTCTGGTTTGGCATTCATGACTATATTGGATACCTGCAGACCATTATGTACGAAGCCGGCTTGTACTATAGGCGTATGAACATCTGGCATTACGACAACGGGTTCGCCCGTTCGAAGAAATCTCCCGCTACGACCTATGAGCCATTCCTATGGTTCTCCAAGTCCAAGAAACGCTGGACCTACAACGCCGACGACGTGCGAGTACCCTACAAAAGCACCGAAAGGCTTAAGAATCCAGTCTACTATAAAGACAAGAACGGCAATAGGAAGGTCTGGAAGCCGAATCCAAGCGGCGCCCTCAGGGGTGATATTTGGGATTTTCCTACGCTAGCCGGCAGCCTTTATAAACAAGAGAGGACAGATCACCCTACGCAAAAGCCCGAGTCATTGATTACGGAGCTGCTAAAAGCGTATTGTCCAAAAGACGATGCTGGCCATTATTGCGGAACGGTTTTTGACCCGTTCCATGGTTCGGGGACCTTGGGCGTATGCTGCGAAAAACTAAACGCCGAAGGTCACCAAATCAAGTGGATTGGTGCAGAGATTGAGGCACACTGGTGCGAAGTGGCCGCAGCTCGACTAAGTAAGGTCCAGTAGCTATGATTAAATTTCGAAACCCCGGTTCGGACATTACAACCCAAGTAGGAATCATAAAAATACTTGCCAACGAGTTCGATGGCAAAGTATTTGACCTTAGTGAGTTCGCTTCCGCAATCACCTCTAACAACCTCATCACTGCCTATGGTTATACGGGCAATAGGGCCATGAGCCTAAGCAACGTTGCTGACGAAAGTCGCAATTCAACCAAAATGAATGTAAAGATGTACGCCGAGGTGTTTAGGTATCTCGGTTGGCTTTCTTCATATAAGGACGGCTCATCGTATCCGCTCGTCGTGACCGAACTCGGAAAGTATGTCGCCAACAGCCCCAATCCAATAAGGCTTTATGAGCAGTGCCTTTTAGGCATCAACAACCCGCAGGACATGATGGAGGGCATACACTACAACGAACACGTACGGTTCTTTGTCTGTGCTCTGGAGACGCTTGAGAGTCTTGGCGGGACAATGTATAAGCACGAGCTATGTATGGGCCCCATGAGCGTTAACGACACCAGTCCTACCGAATACGATGAGATGCTTGAGCGCCTACGTTCTATGCGAACTAGCTTCAAAAGTTATCAAGATGCATGGACAAAATTTTGCGACAGCTTGCAGATGAAGCCCGTATCTGTTGACAATCAGACGCGTTTCCCCGTCGGGGCTCTGAACAGCTGTGGATTGGTCGAAAAGGTTAAGAGCAACAAAGTCTTTCCTCCCAAGACATTGCAATGCTTCAAGATCACAAATCGGGGACAAGAAATACTGAGAGAAGCGCGGAGTTGCAAGGACCTACGGCTCGATGAGTTCAACACTTATGACGAGATGACTCAAGACGCCCTGATACGTCTCGGTTTCTATCAACTTCTGCAAAGAGCGAACTACGACATATCGCCTGTTGAAAAAACCATGGCAGAGGATAAAGCTCTAACCGACCGGATTACGGGTGGACGGGAACTTTTGTTCTCTCCCTTCCAGACCTTGAAATGCTCAAGGGTTAACAAGGCTCTCGGTATTGACACATCTTGGTACACAGCAGCTGATGCTGCTTCCGTTGGGCAAGAACACCGGGCGGGCAATTTAGCCACGAGTCTAACTCTTGCCCCGGTCCAAACTCAGACGAAGGCGCGAGACCAGTTTACAGTAGAAATTGTAGATACCATTCGCCGTCTTTCCGATGCAAACGTGACGGACAATCAAATCGTCGAGCAGCTTTTTTCGAGCGAGAAGCACAGCAACCAAGATAGGTTCTACCCGCTTATCGGCTCGCTCTTTAGAATGCTCGGCTTTGATTGCCGCGTCTCAAGACAAGGCGACAATGGTTCGCGAATGGATGCGATTATTGTGGGGCCGGGCGCAGCAATGCCTATCGAGATAAAGTCCCCCGGCGAGGAAGAATATATCTCGATAAAGGCCATCAGGCAGGCTGCTGAAAACAAAATCATACTGCTATCAAGAAAGCAGTACCCCACCACCAATGAAGCCTCTTCGCTCGTTGTCGGGTACCACGCCCCCAATGACAGGGCCGAGGTCTCCGACTTGATTGCAGCCATCTGGGCTGCTTACGGAATCAGGATAGGTGTCATTTCATTCGATACACTCTTGTTTTTGGTCGTACAATCTGTGCTGCACGGAAGGACCGTTTCGTCTGAACAGCTTGAAAGTCTAGAGGGCTTTGCAAATGTTACGCCAAAATGATGAGGCTACTCATATCGAATATTTTTTCATCAAGCTTGATGATGCAGTAAGCATCGAATACGACTCCGAAAGCCCGATGAGAATCAATACGACGCAGGATGCGTACTATTCCGCCTGCGTCAATTGTGCGCGTCCGCAGTGCCTCTACTACTATGACGACGAGTTCGAGTGTGAGGAATTTGATGACTTTGCTAGCAGACGGGATGATCGAGTTTGCCCCTTCGACGCTTTGTACTGGGACAATGATCGACAGTCTATTGTCATAGAGTCTGACTCGTGCGTAGGCTGTGGCTTGTGCGCCAGTAGATGCCCTGCTGGTGCGCTCTACTTTGACCGCGGCAAAATGCGCGTCAATCTCAACCGCAATCCCGGTTCATATGAGGTCGCCTTTTCAGCCGAGGACGCTTCGAATCGTCAGAGAGATTGCTTTGACATAATTGCTGGTCTGCCCCACAGAAAGCATTCTGTCCGCAAGGATTTCAATAGAGTTGACTATGTTTACACTCGCCTAGACGACCTGAAGCCCAATAATGACATTGCCTTGCTTTTCTGCCGAAACCTTCTTATACAGAATGGCTATAACTGCGCTTTAAGCAGAACAGGCGTTGTTAGCACGCGCATGGATGCAATCTTTACAGGCCATGATTTTAGTGGAGCCGTCGAAATTGAATTCCAAGGCGATTCATTAAGCGTAGCCAGGAATTTGTTGGACGATATGGCAATGATGCAGGCACGCAATGGGCTCGCCGTTGAACACAATACTCCGCTCGCGATTTGCGCTCGTATACCCAATACCAGGCAAGGTTTCTATCAAGTCTGCGATGACATGGCCAACGTTTTGGGTAAACGGATACGTACGGTTTCGATAGCAGCGCTATTGCTACTTGTTTGGAATGATGTTGAGCTTGATTTGAGCAATGACCGTTTTTGTCTTGGTTTTCGTGATACATCGATTCGAGAGGATATTGAGGCTTTACTTGGTTTCAATTTGGAGGGAAACGACGAGTCAGGCTACTTAGAGCCGATTAAATAAAACTACCAAGAGCTGCTACCGATGCCTAAGAAAGCCGACCAAGCTTGATTGATTACCAGTTACATCGACACTGCGAGTCAAAATACGGCTTTGCCAAAAATGCCTTCCTCGGAAGGCGTCCCGTAGGGGGCAATTTGACTTGCCAGAGGGGTTCCATTTGGAGCCCCTCTTTTTTGATACTACTACCGCGAACGGACATTATTTAATAGCTATCGGCAAACGTAGTGGCAAGGGGCCCGCGGCCCCGTTCGACCCTCATCACTGGTTAGCTCGGACAGACCATTGCTGCATTTTCTGAGCATCGGGACATAGCTCGTTCGCACAGGCTACACTATCCCCTTAACCATGATTGTGTGTGAGGACGACCGCCATGCTATTTGTTTATCGACTGGTACATAAACTCGTTCCCGGCAGCGAGGGCGAGCCGGTCGATGCCTCCCGCCGTACCAACGCGGGCTTTGTCGCAAGCCTCATCTGCATTGGCCTTAACATCACCTTGTGCCTGGCCAAGGGCATAGCCGGTCTGCTCGCAGGCTCCGTCTCGCTTATCGCCGATGCCTTCAACAACCTTTCCGACGCCTCGAGCAACATCGTGAGCCTGCTCGGATTCCGCCTTGCCGGCCGCCCGGCCGACGAGGGGCACCCCTATGGCCACGGCCGCTACGAGTACCTGGCGGGGCTGTTTGTCGCCGTTCTCGTTTGCGCCGTCGGCATCAACCTGATCCTGGGGTCGGTCACCAAGATCATCAAGCCCTCCCCCACCGCGTATTCGGCGCTCTCCATGGCAGCCCTTGTCCTGTCCATGCTCGTCAAGTTCTGGATGGCGGCATTCAACCGCACGCTGGGCAACCGCATCGATTCCGAGACGCTTATCGCCACGGCGCAGGATTCCAAAAACGACGTCATTGCCTCGGCCTCGGTCCTGGCCGCAGCGCTTATTTCGCAGACGACCGGCTTTGACCTCGACGGCTGGGCAGGCCTGGGCGTGGGCATCTTCATCTGCATCAGCGGCATGGGTCTGGTGCGCGACGCCATCAGCCCGCTGTTGGGGCAAGCGCCCGACCCCAAGCTCGTCCAGGCAATCCGCGACAAGATTATGTCGTATCCGCAGGTCCTAGGCACGCACGACCTCATGGTGCACGACTACGGCCCCGGCCGTCAGTTTGCCAGCGCACACGTGGAAATGCCCGGCGAGGGCGATGCCTTTGAGCACCACGAGATTCTGGACACCATCGAACACGACATCAAGCATCAGATGGGCATCGACATCACGCTGCACTGCGACCCCATCGCCACCACCGGCGACGACCTGCGCGGCTGGGTCAAGCGCGGCATCATGCAGATCGATCCTGCGCTCTCCATCCACGACCTGCACGAGCACGATGGCTTTGTGTCATTTGACCTTGTGCGTCCCGACGGCTTTGACATATCCGACGAGGAGCTGCTGGGGCTCGTCACGCGCATCGTGCACGAGCGCCGACCCGATGCCTCATGCGTCGTTACGTTTGACTCGGGCTTTAGCTCGCCCGACCGTCCGGCCGAGCAGCTGTAGCCCACTTAACAGCTAGTTTCCCTGCGCGCCCGAGATGCCGTTTTGTAGGGCGTTCCAGGCATCCGTCGCCATGTCGCCCAAGTTCTGCGCGGTATCGCCCAGATTTTGTGCCGTATCGCCCAGCTCTTGCGCCTTGTCTCCCAACTCCTGCGCCTTGTTGCTCAAGTCCTCCAGCGTATTGGAGCTCGAGCTGTCGGTACCGCTTTGGCCGTCGGACGAGTTGCCCGAACTGTTCTTGTGCGTGAGTTGAATTTCGAGGTTGCCGTTGTCGTTATAGTAGGCAGAAGTAACGACCCAGTTGGCATCGACGACGGGCGTTGAGCCATCATCAGTCAGGACCACGGCATTCGAAAGATCGGCGCCGCGCGACTTGAGGATCTTCTTGGCGTTGGACCAGTACTGCCCCGGGATATCACTCAGATCGACGGTGCTAGACGAGGCGGACTCGGTTTGCTCGGCAGCGGTATCGGCCGTTGAACTCCCTCGCTTGTTGAGCATGCCCGACACGATGGCAAACACAACCGACAGCGCAAAGAAGATCGCCAGCACGATGAGGATCTTCTTAATCACGCTCGACGAACGCGAAGGCTTCTTCTCCTCGTCCTCGCCATACTGGGGGATGGATTTGGGATACTCACGATACGGCTCGCGCGCATATCGGTCGCGCGACTCGTAGCGCGGTTGTGCCGTGCGCGGCATATATGTCGTCTGCTGAGGTTGCGGAATGGGATTTTGCAGCAGGTCATCATAAGGGTCTGCCGCCGCGTTGCCGTAGGGGCCCTGCGACGAGGCACCATACGGGTCCTGCGCTGCGTTTCCGTAATTCACAACGCGCGTGGGATCGGCCGACGCCTGCGTCGTATCGGGAGCAGCGTAGCCGGGATTCGGCACGACGCGGGTCTCATCGGCGCCATTGCCCGTCCGCGGGGAGCCGTAGCCACCCATTACGGTCGTCTTGTCCTGGTCCATGCAACGATTCCTTTCCGTCGCCCGTAAGCATCAAGTTATCCATGCATTCTACCCGCGCAAAAGCCTATGATGGGCAAAGCCCGCCGGTATCTACAAGACATGCGCGGCCGACGGTCATAAGCGAATCGAGGATACGTCATGGCAAAAAGCAAGCTCATCAAGGACACGACGCGTGCCGAGCGTGAGGAGATCATCAAGCTAGCGCTCGCGGGCTGCGGTAACGGCAGTTGCGACAACTGCGGAAGCTGCAGCTTGGGAGCCGGCGATCCATATGGCACCTACCAGCCCTACATTGACGGCGAGTTGGAAATCGCCGACATCAACATGATGGTCGCCGAGCGCAACGCCAAACTCTTCGGCCTCCAGCGCGGCTAATAATCCCTTCTTGGGCTGTGCACCACAAAATGCGTCCATCTACTACGTTTAACCCAAAGGTGCCAACCATAGCCAAATTTGCGTTAACAAAACCGCAGGTAAACGTCTTGCTGCATTGTTAAAAAACGCTCCATGGTCGGTCCAACCCTGGCAAACGTAGTAGATGGGCGCTTTTCGTGGCGCGGCCGGCCCAGATAGCTTGTTTCGGAGCCAATTTGCATCAAAAAGTCCCCGGCGGCGCTATGTTTTGCGCCACCGGGGACAGTTCAATTTATCCCTCGCGGTCCACCTTACTCGTTGGGTACGTACGTGGCCTTGGCTCGCTCGGGCGTTACATCCTGACCGCAGGAATAGCTCGAGTCGAAGGCGTGCGCAACCAAGTCGTGCGTATCCCATGCCATGCAGTCAAACTCGCCGGTATCGAGGACGATGATGTAGCCCTTGCCGTCGTAGTAGAAATGATCCTCGGTGTAGTTATCGTCATCGTCGATGTTGTCTTCGGACACGGAGTCCATATCCGGCTTTGCCGTCTTAATTGCCTGCTTGGCTTCACTCTTGAGGGTATCGAACGAGAGCCCGTGCTGCGCAAGCGAGTCCTCGAGCGAAACCTGCTCACCCGTCTTGAGGTTGTAGTACGCCGACCTCGTCATCCGTTCCGATCGATACGGAGGTTGATAGCTGTCGGTAAACGTGCGCACACAGGCAATATCGCCATCGATCGAGACGATCTCGGCGGTGTACATCATGGTCACGCGGCTGTCCTCGTCATCCATCGAAGCCTGCTTGCTCGCGTCGAGCGTGTCCGCAACGAGCTGGACCATATCCTTGTTAAACTTGGCGACACCCACGCCCTGGCCCTTCACCTGGGGATAGGTCCACGTAGCCGTGATCTGGCACGTGTCATCGGGGGACGGATTCAGCGGGCCTTCGCCAACCGCAGCCGTAAAGTCAACATCCTGCGTGGCAGAAACGGCCTCGTAGCCCACCTGCGCACTGCCATCGTCCTTCGATTTCAGCTGCTCCAGCGTCGTGGCCACCGTTGCGATGGTGCTGGCTACGCTCTCCTCGGTGCTGGTAAGCACGGCGCTCAGCTCGGACACTTCATTGGTGCCGGCAATCTTCGAATCGCCTATCGGCGCCGGACCGGCAACGGCGCTAAATGCCTTACCATCGTAGGCATCGAATTCGCACTCATAGCCATCACGAGATTCGTCCATCCCGACTGGAACCTCTTTGACGTTGATCTTCTCCCCGTCATGCAAATATCGCCTGAACCCATAGGTGCCATCGTAATCGTATACACGGAGCGAAACGCCAACGCACATAACGTCAACCCAGATATCGGGCTCATATACTTTCTCGATTTTGCCGTCGCGGTATGCCCAAACTTCGGCCTTAGCGGCGGTGGCGCCATTAGCGTTGAAGAGCGGCTCATCAGAATACTCAATCAGGAGTTCGTCCTGACCATCCCCGTCAAAATCGACGAGTTTAGCGAAAGCAACGCCCTGGGCTCCATACGTAGATTGAGCAACCTCGACAGCCTCACCCTCGCCGTACTTTTTCTGATACTCGAGAATCTTATCGGTGAACAGCTCGTTTGCCGTCTTGACCGCCGCCTTGGCAGAAGCCTTGGCCTCCTTCTTGGACTGCGTGAGCTCAACGTTCTTAGGGGCGTCCGAGCCTTCCTTGGCGTAGTCGACCTTCATGGTGGTCGTGCTCTTCTTTTTGCCCTTGCCCGAGGTGATGGTCATCTGGTACTTCTGGTCGGGCAGCTCGCCAAAGTCCTCCATGGCAAAGCCATCCTCGCCATCGACCTGTCTCTTATACACATCTCCGAGCCCACGAGACCGGA
>URBB01000071.1 GCA_900545835.1 uncultured Collinsella sp.
AACAAGGTAGCCGTACCGGAAGGTGCGGCTGGATCACCTCCTTTCTAGGGAGATACTTCTTCTAGAGAGAAAACACTTTAACTCGAATAGAGGGCAGGAGCCCGTCCGGTGGATGTCGCCCGGAGTAAGTCCCCGCAGCACCCGGTCCCCGGGGTCGCACCCGCGTACCTTGAGAGCCGCATAGCGATAGGAGAGAGATGGAAGAGTATCCTCTTCCAGACTCGATTCTTTTCTGCGATTTATCAGACAGAATGATAGCAATCATTCATCCGATCCAAACAAGAAGAATTCACTTATTTATGAGTGAGGAGCATCTGATCGCGAGCACAGTTCAACTACTGTGCCGCGGTATGAGATACCCGAATTGCGACATACGAGCGCTATTCATGATATCGATTAATTAGATTAATTAGCGACACGTGGATATCCCGCGGGCCCGATGCGGTCCCGCAAGATACCACGGGCGCACGGCGGATGCCTTGGCACAGGGAGCCGATGAAGGACGCGGCAAGCTGCGATAATCCCCGGCGAGGAGCACACATCCTTCGACCCGGGGGTCTCCGAATGGGCGAACCCATCCACAGAGGTGTGGATATCCCCGGCCCGAACACATAGGGCCGGGGAGGACAACCCGGGGAACTGAAACATCTAAGTACCCGGAGGAGAGGAAATCAATCTCGAGACTCCCCGAGTAGCGGCGAGCGAAAGGGGACCGATGGCCAAACCGTCGAGCGGGCATACCCGGCAGGGGTTCCGCCGACGGGGTTGCAGGGCCGCGCATCCGGGGGCTGCCGCCCCCGGGCGCAGGTCCGGCTGGGGAGCGGAACGGCATGGGAGGGCCGGCCGCAGCGGGTGACAGCCCCGTACGCGAACCCAGACCGGACGGCGCGACGCGGTCCCTGAGTAGGGCCGGGCACGTGAAACCCGGTCCGAACCTGGGTGGACCACCATCCAAGCCTGAGTACTACCCTGTGACCGATAGCGCACCAGTACCGTGAGGGAAAGGTGAAAAGCACCCCGGGAGGGGAGTGAAACAGTACCTGAAACCGTGCGCCCACGAGCAGTCGGAGCAACTTTACGTTGTGACGGCGTGCCTTTTGTAGAATGAGCCAGCGAGTCGCTGGCGCGGGGCGAGGTTAACCGAAAGGGAGCCGAAGCGAAAGCGAGCCTTAACAGGGCGACTTGAGTCCCGCGCCGCGGACGCGAAGCCGGGTGAGCTATCCGTGGGCAGGCTGAAGCGGGGGTAAGACCCCGTGGAGGGCCGAACGCACGTCGGTTGAAAACGGCGGCGATGACCTGCGGATAGGGGTGAAAGGCCAATCAAACCCGGAGATATCTCGTTCTCCCCGAAATAGCTTTAGGGCTAGCGTCGCGCGTTCACCGCCGGAGGTAGAGCACCGGATGGACGAGGGGGCTTCGCCGCCTACCGAATCCAACCGAACTCCGAATGCCGGCGGCCCAGAGCGCGGCAGTCAGAGCATGTGGGCTAAGCTGTGTGCTCGAGAGGGAAACAGCCCGGACCGCCCGCTAAGGTCCCCAAGTTCCAGCCGAGTGGCAAAGGATGTGCGTCCGCCCAGACAACCAGGATGTTGGCTTAGAAGCAGCCATCCATTCAAAGAGTGCGTAACAGCTCACTGGTCGAGTGGACATGCGCCGACAATACACGGGGCTAAGCTGGACACCGAAGCGGCGGGATTTTAATTCATTAGAATCGGTAGGGGAGCTTCCCATGGGCGGAGAAGCCGGAGGGCGACCGACGGTGGAGCGCATGGGAGTGAGAATGCTGGCATGAGTAGCGAGAGACGAGAGAGTAACTCGTCCGCCGTGAACCCGAGGTTTCCTGGGCAAGGCTAATCCTCCCAGGGTCAGTCGGGGGCTAAGGCGAGGCCGGTAGGCGTAGCCGACGCGCAGCAGGCAGACATTCCTGCACCGCGCACGCGGCGCTACGACCGACGGGGCGACGGATGGGGGTGGCTCGGCGGGGTTCTGGACGTCCCCGTGATGGAGCGCGGCCCGCGGACCAGGGAAATCCGGTCCGCATCAAGGGCGAGGCTCCGGACGAAGCGACTGAGCGAAGCGAGTGAGCCCGAGGTCCCTAGAAAAACCCCTAGGCAGGCGCGTGCGCGCCCGTACCGCAAACCGACACAGGTGGGTGGGTAGAACATACCGAGGCGATCGGGTCAACCATGGTCAAGGAACTCGGCACAATGGCCCCGTAACTTCGGGAGAAGGGGTGCCCGCGCGTACGTGAACCGGCTCGCCCGGGGAGCGGAGGCGGGCCGCAGTGGAGAGGCCCAAGCGACTGTTTACCAAAAACACAGGACTCTGCAGAAGCCGCAAGGCGACGTATAGGGTCTGACGCCTGCCCGGTGCCGGAAGGTCACGCGGAGGAGTTAGCCATTTCGGCGAAGCCCCGAAGCCAAGCCCCGGTAAACGGCGGCCGTAACTATAACGGTCCTAAGGTAGCGAAATTCCTTGTCGGGTAAGTTCCGACCTGCACGAAAGGCGCAACGACTTGGGCGCTGTCTCGACCATGGACCCGGTGAAATTGCACTGGTCGTGAAGATGCGACTTACCCGCGGAAGGACGGAAAGACCCCGTGAACCTTCACTGCAGCTTGGCATTGGCCGCTGGTCCCGCGTGTAGAGGATAGGCAGGAGGCATCGATCCGGAGGCGCCAGCCCCCGGGGAGCCGCCCTTGGAATACTGCCCTCGCGCGACCGGCGTCCTAACCCGAGGCCGTCAACCGGCTCGGGGACCGTGCCAGGCGGGCAGTTTGACTGGGGCGGTCGCCTCCTAAAGGGTAACGGAGGCGCGCGAAGGTCCGCTCGGGACGGTCGGCAACCGTCCTTTTGAATGCAAGAGTACAAGCGGGCTTGACTGCGAGGCCCACAAGCCGAGCAGGTGCGAAAGCAGGCTCTAGTGATCCGGCGGCCCCGAGTGGGTGGGCCGTCGCTCAACGGATAAAAGGTACTCCGGGGATAACAGGCTGATCTTGCCCAAGAGTCCACATCGACGGCAAGGTTTGGCACCTCGATGTCGGCTCATCGCATCCTGGGGCTGGAGCAGGTCCCAAGGGTACGGCTGTTCGCCGTTTAAAGCGGTACGCGAGCTGGGTTCAGAACGTCGTGAGACAGTTCGGTCCCTATCCTCCGTGGGCGCAGGAGAATCGATGGAGGCTGCCCCCAGTACGAGAGGACCGGGGTGGACGCACCTCCGGTGAACCGGTTGTCGACCAACGGCACGGCCGGGTAGCCGCGTGCGGCGCGGATAACCGCTGAAGGCATCTAAGCGGGAAGCCGTTCCAGGGATTAGTTCTCCTTCCGGTAAGGGCCCAGGTAGACTACCTGGTCGATAGACGGCAGGTGCAAGGCTGGCGACAGCCTCAGCCGAGCCGCACTAATCGCCCGAGCTCTTCCGGAACCGCACCTCGCGGCCCGCGGGACATGCGCTCTTAGGCGCGGTCCGGGCACGAGGATGCCCCCGAGTCGAATCTCCCCTATGCGCCATGCGGCCCCCAGGGCACGTGAGAGAGACACCGGACACCGTAACGGTGGGCGCCGCCCACCGGTCAGCGGCCAGAGCATGGGGGGCACGCCCGGTCCCGTTCCGAACCCGGAAGCTAAGCCCCATCGCGCCGAGAGTACTGCGGGGTCAGCCCGTGGGAGGCCAGGGCGCCGCTGACCGGTGGACGGCACCGAGCCGTACGCTTGAACTGAGAAGGGGGAGGCCTCGCGGCCTCCCCCTTTTTTGCGTTTACGGGCTTTTGTCTCACATAGTAGCTGTGTTTTATAACCCTCGTTTGTCGCATCTTCTGTGAACGGGCTACAATAACTTAGTCTGTGCGATATGGAGGTGAACATGGCTGAAGCTGGTATCGGCGTTGATATCGTCGAGATTTCCCGTATGAAATCAATTCTTGAAAAGACGCCGTCGTTTGCTCGGCGTGTGTTTACCGAAGAAGAGCGTGCGTATTGCGATGCATCATCGCGTCCCGCTGCTCACTATGCGAGCCGCTTTGCTTCGCGCGAGGCGGTGCTTAAAGCTCTCGGCACGGGTTTTAGTCAAGGCGTGGGTCGCAAGGATGTTTCGGTAACGCGTGATAAACTCGGCAAACCGAAGGCGCTGCTTTCGGGCCGTGCACTCGAGATCGCTCATGAGCTGGGTGTTGTTGAGGTCGCTCTTTCCATTACGCTTACAGGAGACTTAGCCGTTGCGAATGCCATCGCGATTACCGAAGATGCTCGACCTAAGCCTAAGGAAGAAAAGGTGAGCACCAAGGAACGCGTAGCGCAGACATTTAAAGAGGCTCGCTCTGTTTTAGATGAGCTTGAGCAGCTGCAGAATTCAGCATTGACGGAGCACCTGGGCGATGCTTCGCAAGATACGCTAGGAGCATAGATGAAACCGGTTTTGAGTACCGAAGAAGTCGTTCGTCTCGAGGACATCATCGAACGCGAAGGGACTTCGAAGGCCGAGCTTATGGAGCTAGCGGGTGAGTTTGCCGCCAACGAGGTCTTGAAGCTCAATCCCGATCGGGTTCTCGTTCTGGTCGGTTTTGGTAATAATGGCGGCGACGGTTGGGTTGCCGCCGATATTCTGAGCCATAAGGGTGTGGACGTGGATATCGTTTCTCCGGTTGAGCCGGATGAGATTCCTGCTGCTCTGGCACGTCATGTTGCTCGTCGTACTGCCGGCCGCGATGTGCACGTTTGCGTCGGCCCCTCGCGTGACGAACTCGAGGTTTTGATCGATAAGGCCGATGTTGTTGTCGATGCCATTTTTGGTACCGGTTTCCACGGAAATCTGCGTGCGCCGTTCTCCATCTGGATTCCTACGGTCAATGAATGCGCCGATTGTGTCGTATCCATTGATGTTCCCTCGGGCCTGAATGCCGAGACGGGCGTTGTTGATGACGACTGCATTCGTGCCGAGCATACGGTGACGATGATTGCGCCCAAGATTGGTCTGTATAGCGCTGATGGTCCTGAGTATGCTGGCGATTTGATCTGCGGCAATCTTTACGACCGTCTTGACGAGGTCATCGATGATGTCGACCACGCCGCCGAGATTGTCGAGCCCGGTGACTTAGTTGATTACTTTGCCCCACTACCTACGAATATCGATAAGTATTCCCGTGGCTCTGTGCTTATTGTCGCCGGATCTGCGCAATATCCTGGTGCTGCCATTATGGCGGCCAAGTCTGCAGCTCGCGCGGGTGCTGGTTACGTGGCAGTCGCGGCTCCTGACGCCTGCGCTAATCTTATTCGCATGGCACTTCCTTCGATTCCCGTCTTTGCTATTCCGTCTGATTCCCGCGGTTCCTTTGGCGCCGCTGCGCGCATGACGGTGTGCGAGATTGCAAAGAAGTACAGCTGCGTACTGTGCGGTCCCGGTATGACGACGTCTGCCGGCGCTATGCAGGTGGTTTCGGGCTTGCTCGAGCTTGATGTACCGCTTATTTTGGATGCCGATGCACTCAACTGCCTTGCTAAGATTGCCATTGACGGTATTGATAGTAACCCCGAGATGTATCGTCGCGAGCAGCCGTTGGTTATGACGCCGCACTATCGTGAGCTTTCGCGTCTGGTTGCCGGTGACGAGGTGAACGACCTTGGTACCGCGATTGCAGCCGCGCAGAAGGTTGTCTGGGCTGCAGGCTCTGACAATCTGGTGGTCATTGCCAAGGGGCCGACGACGGCTATCTGTGGCGTTGAGCGTGTGCTGCTGCCGCTCTCGGGTCCGGCTTCTCTGGCAACTGCCGGTTCGGGTGATGTCCTCGCGGGTATTTTGGCCGGCACGCTTGCCACCATGCGCGACGAGATGGATCGTTGGGAGTTGCTGTATTCGTACGCCGTCGCACTTCACAGCTACGCCGGTTTTGCCGCGGCGACGGAGTATGGTGAGAAGAGCGTCATCGCGACCGATCTTATCGACTTGATCGGTCCGGCCATGGAACTGGCGGCAAAGGATGCGCTCGAAGATCTGGGAATCATGGATGAAGGGTCGGATGACTAATCATGAATAAAGCCGATTTGACGCGCTGGTCCTGGGTCGAGATCGACCGCGGGGCGCTCCGTCGCAACACGAGGGCCTATAAGAACTTGCTGAATCCACGTCAGCGCCTGTGCTGCGTGGTCAAGGCCGATGCTTATGGCCATGGAGCTGTTGAGTGCGCCAAGATCATGTATTCGGCCGGTGCCGACATGTTTGCCGTGGCGACGGTTAACGAGGGCGTTGAGCTCCGACAGGGCGGGATTACGAAACCCATCCTCATCCTAAGCGAGCCGCCTATCGAGGCCATTCCGACGTTGCTCGAGTTTGATATCATGCCTTCGGTCTATACGTCTGACTTTGCTCTTGCGTATGGCGAATGTGCCGTCGCGGCGGGCAAAGTGGGCAAGTATCATCTCGCCATCGAGACGGGCATGAATCGTATCGGCGTTCACTACACGCAGGTGCTCGACTTTGTCCGCGGTATAAATTTCCATCGCGGTATTCAGTGCGACGGCGTATTTACGCACTTCGCCACGGCCGATGAACCTTCGGGCTGGGACTACAAGCTGCAGTGTCAGCGCTTTACCGAGGCCGTTCAGGCCATTAAGGATGCGGGTTTTGAGTGCGGTATCGTGCACTGCGCCAACACGCCGTCCTCGATGCTCGACCCCTCGATGCATTTTGATATGATCCGCGCCGGCGTTGGCTTGTATGGCATGCAGCCGTGCGAGCTGAGTGGCCGCGTGATGCAGCTTGATCCCGTTATGAGCGTCCATGCGCGTGTGACGCGCGTGGCACACCCTGCGATGGGTGAGGGCGTGGGCTACGGTTTTACCTACCGCGTACCGCGCACGCGCGTTCAGATCTGCACGCTGCCGATCGGTTATGCCGACGGCCTATCGCGTACGCTTTCCAATCGTATGGATGTGCTGTATCGCGGCGAGCGCGTGCATCAGGTTGGCAATATCTGCATGGACCAGTTTATGGTCGCCATTCAGTCCAACCCGGCACACGAGATTCCCGAGGCCGAGTATGGTGACGAGATGATTATTGTCGGCCGCGATGGCGATGCCGAGATTACCATGGACGAGATGGCCCGACTGCGCGGAACGATTAACTACGAGGTCGCCTGCGGCTTTGGCATGCGTCTCGACAAGGTCTACGTGTAGGAGCCGCTATGGGCGTCATGCACATCCCCGGCCATACCCATCAGGCGCCACGCGAGGTCGCACTCGAGGAAATTGAGGCCGTTCTGGGCGATTGTCACCTCTGCCAGCTCTACCAGTCGCGTCACAATATCGTGTTTGGCGTGGGAAACCCCCGCGCTCGCGTGATGTTTATTGGTGAGGCGCCGGGCCGCAATGAGGATTTGCAGGGCGAGCCCTTTGTGGGGGCGGCAGGCGAGGACCTCAACGGCATTTTGTCGCTGGCGGGGCTCAAACGCGAAAACGTCTACATTGCCAACGTGCTTAAGTGCCGCCCGCCGGGAAACCGCAATCCGCGTCCCGAGGAAGTGCTGGCTTGCTCGCCGTTTTTGCGTGAGCAGATTCGAAGCATCTGGCCTGATATTATCGTGACGCTCGGCAACCCCGCGACGCACTTTGTGCTTAAGACCGAGATTGGCATTACTAAGCTGCGCGGCAGGTTCCACCAGATGGGGCATTTTGTAGTAATGCCCACTTTTCATCCGGCAGCAGCGCTGCGCAATCCGGCGTGGCAGGAGCTGCTGGAGGAAGACTTTAAGATGCTGGGCGATTATCTGGAGCGACATCCCGCACCAGAGGACGCCTCGGAATAATAAGGAGCATATATGTCCCTGGAGCGCCTGGGGGTAGGTACTTACAAAACGACTTGCGCTGCCGATACGGAGTACTTTGGCGAGCTAATTGCACCGTGCCTTGAGGACGGAGATGTGCTCATCCTGACCGGTGGCCTGGGAGTGGGCAAAACTCACTTTACCAAGGGCGTCTCGCGCGGGCTGGGCGATGGGCATATGGTTACGAGCCCTACGTTCGCCCTCATGGCCGTTCACGATCAAGGTCGTATTCCGCTGTTTCACTTTGATCTATACCGCCTGGAGCATGCCTACGAGCTCGAGGATACGGGCATTTTCGATGTGCTGGGCTATGAGGGTGCTTGCCTGCTGGAATGGGGCGAACAATTCCAAGACGAGCTGACGGATGAGTATCTTTCGGTGACGCTCAAGCGTGATGAGGGCGACAGCGATGTGCGAACGATAACGCTTGAGGCGCACGGTGACCGCGCAATGGAGCTTTCCCATTTGATTGATAAGGCTGTACAAGATGAGCTTGCATAACGACAACGCGCTGGTGGTGGCGCTCGATACCTCGACCGACATGCTTGCCTGCGCGGCAAGTTGGATTGATAGACAGACGGGCGAGACGAAGCTCGTGAGTGGCGACCACATGTGTCGCCGTCACGCCAACGTTGAGCTCGTGAATACCGTTGATGGTGTGCTGGCTCAAGCCAGTCTGGATCGCAGCGATGTTGGTTGCTATGTGGTCGGCCGCGGCCCGGGGTCGTTTACGGGTGTGCGCATCGGTATCTCCACTGCCAAGGGCCTCGCACGTGGTGCCAATGTTCCGCTGCTGGGCGTGTCAACGCTTGACGCTTGCGCTTGGACGGCGTGGAAGGCTGGCGTGCGCGGCAAGCTTGGTATCTTGGCCGATGCTATGCGCGGTGAGGTATATCCGGCGCTGTATATGCTGGTCGATGAGGGCCCCGAGCGTCAATTTGAGCGCGAACACGTGGTCAAGGCCGCCGTGGCGCTCGATGAGTGGCGCCAAGCAGCGGACTGGGACCAGGTTCAGCTGACCGGCGACGGTCTCGTGCGCTATGGCAAGCTGCTGGGTGAGGACGAGATCGCCCGCTGCGTGGAGCGCGACCTGTGGTGGCCTTCGGGCGAGGGCTTGCTGCTCGCGCACGCTGCGGGTGACGGCGATCCGGCTCGCGTCCTGCCGATTTACACGCGCCTTTCGGATGCCGAGGAAAACGAGCGCAAGCGTCTTGGTCTTGCCGAGAGTGCGCAGAGCGAAATTACGGGCGTTGCCGATGAGCTCGCCGGTCGTCATCTGCAGTTCCGTCCCATGGGCGCGGCGGATGCCGAGGGCGCGAGCGCGTTAGAGGCTGCCTGCTTTGAAGGTGCCGGACACAAGGCGTGGACGCCGGGCATGTTCCTGTCCGAACTGGGCGAGGACGTCGCTGCGCCGCGTAGTTGGTGGGTGGCACACGACGACGGCAAGCTGCTGGGCCTTGCCGGCGGTATGGTCGTGGACGGTGATGTGCAGATTCTGGATGTCGCCGTCGACCCGGCACATCGCCGTGAGGGCATTGCCCGCAAGCTGCTGTCGCATGTGAGCTATGATGCCCAGATGCTCGGCTGCACCACGGCTTCGCTCGAGGTCGAGGACGGCAACGAGGGAGCGATCGCGCTTTATAACGCTCTGGGCTTTACCGAGGCTGGCCGTCGCCGCGGCTACTATGGTGCCGGCAAGGATGCCATCGTCATGACGGCTCCGCTGCCCCTCGTGCTTCCGGTCGACAATGCTTCGCCCGAGCCGACGGCGGCAGAGCAGCGCGTATGGCCGCTGCCTGCTCCTGGGCGCTCCGAGGGGGAGCGTGCCGAAATTGAGCGCCGCCGCCTAGTGCTCGCTATCGAGAGTTCCTGCGACGAGACGGCCGTGGCGATTATCGATGCGGATGGCAATATGCTGGCCAACCAGGTGTCGACACAGATTGATTTTCACGCCCGCTTTGGCGGCGTGGTGCCCGAGATCGCCTCGCGCAAGCACGTTGAGGTGATTGTGAGTGTCGTAGATGCGGCGCTCGAGGATGCCGCGGCATCGCTTGGCCTTGAGGGTGGGGCGATTGCGCCAAGTGAGCTTGCCGCCGTGGGCGTGACGCAAGGTCCGGGCCTGGTGGGCGCCCTCGTGGTGGGCGTTGCCTTTGCCAAAGGCTTTGCCTACGCTGCCGGTAAGCCGCTCGTGTGCGTCAACCATCTTGAGGGTCATCTGTTTGCCAACCTGCTGGCGCAACCCGACCTCAAACCGCCGTTTATCTTCACGCTTGTCTCGGGTGGGCACACCATGCTCGTGCACGTGAAGGCGTGGGGCGACTACGAGGTGCTCGGTGAGACGCTCGACGACGCCGTGGGCGAGGCCTTCGACAAGGTGGCCAAGGCGTTGGGCCTGGGCTATCCCGGTGGCCCCATCATTTCCAAGCTGGCCGAGACAGGCAATCCCCGCGCGATTGATTTCCCCCGTGCGCTCAACAGCAGGGGAGACTATCGTTTCTCGCTTTCGGGCCTTAAAACGGCCGTGACGCTCTACATCGAGCAGGAGACCAAGGCCGGGCGCACGATTCACCTGCCCGATCTGGCAGCTTCGTTTGAGGCAGCTGTCTTTGACGTGCAGTACAAGAAGGCCAAAAACGCATTGCACGCTACCGGATGCAAGGAATACTGCATCGGTGGCGGCGTCTCGGCCAACCCGCATCTGCGCGAGATGATGATCAAGAAGCTTGGGCGTCAGGGGATTCGCGTAACGGTGCCGCCCTTGTCTGCCTGTACCGATAACGCAGCCATGATCGCGGAGGTCGCTCGCCGTAAATTCGACCGAGGTGAAATCTCGCCGTTCGATGTCGACGCCGATCCGAACATGACGTTGTAGCTGGTACGACGCGGTCCCCGGACGGAGGGGCCGGATATAAGGTTTCCTGCTCTACAGTCCTGCGCAAGACGAAGGCCACATTAAGTGGCCTTCTTTGCGT
>URBB01000072.1 GCA_900545835.1 uncultured Collinsella sp.
CCCGAGAGCAGCAGCATGCCGCAGGTGACGATAGCCGTGCCGATGAGCACCTTGCGCTCGGGGGCGCGACGCAGCAGAGCTGCGTTGGCAAACGGCACGATCACGACCGTCAGGCTCTGCAAAAAGCCGGCGGTGGAGGCAGAGGTGAGGCTGGAGCCCAGGCACATGCAGGTGAGCTCGGTTGCCATGATGGCGCCGATGATGGCGGCGCGAACCATAAGGTCGCGGTTGATGCGCAACGCGTGCTTGTGGAAGAGCAGCAGGCAGGCCACAAAGGCGATGATGCAGCGTAGTGCGACGATGCTCGTGGCGTTCATGCTGTCCATGCCGATCTTCATGAGGGGGTACGAAAAGCCCCATGCGACGGGAACGGAAAATGAGAGCGCGATTGCTTTTTTGCGATCCATGGGACTCCTTTTGTTACAGAACGGTTTCGTACAAAGGATTCTGCTCCCAGATGTGAATGTAGTAAAGCGAATGTATCTTCAGTATAATTAAGAAATACTAAAGTGAGTGTGAAAAGCGCTGGTAAAACGTTTTACGGCTGCATTGATGTGGAGGCACGATGGCATCGCGGTATCAGATTGTGTGTATGGTGGTCGATTGCGGCAGCCTGAAACGCGCGGCTGACGAGCTGGGCTACACACAAAGCGCTGTGAGCCAGGCCGTCAAGGCGCTTGAGCGCGAGCTGGGTACCACGCTTATCGAGCGCGGCAAGCAAGGTGTCTCGCTTACGCGCGACGGCAAGCAGTACCTGCCATATCTGCGCCAAATCGTAACTGCCGAGGCCGAGCTTGAGGACAAGCGTCAGGAGTTGCTGGGACTCTCCTCGACTGATATTCGTATCGCGACGTTTACCAACGTGAGTCGCACCGTGTTGCCGCGCGTGATCCGCGACTTTGGGGCCCTGCATCCGGGCGTGCACTTTACCCTCAAGCAGGGCGATTACACGCGCAACGCCCAGTGGGTGCACGATGGCGTGGTTGACTTTTGCTTTACGGCACGCGGTTTTACCGCAGGGCTCGAGAAGCGCGTGGTCTATCACGACGAGTTGGTGGCGCTGTTGCCTGTCGGGCATCCGCTGGCGGCAAAGGAAAAGGTGACGCTCGCCGATTTGGCGTCCGAGCCGTTTGTGCTGCTGGATGAGGGCGAGCAGAGCCTGGTGCTCGATGCATTCGCGGCGCATGGCCTGTCACCGCACGTGACGAGTGAGGTGACCGACGACTACACCATCATGGCGATGGTGGAGGAGGGCTTAGGCGTGAGTATGCTCTACCGTCGTACTGTGGAGGGCATGCGAGCCGAAATTCGTGTGCGGCCCATCGTGCACGCTCCCTCGCGTGACGTGGTGGCGGCCTGGCGCAGCTGGGATACCATGCCCATCGCCACGAGGCGTTTTATCGACTATATGAGCTCGCATATTGTCAATTAATGACTGGCGTGACGTTGAGTGTGGTGTTTAGCGGGCTGTCGCTTTGGCTTGGGTGACACGATAGGTGCGTGCCGGGTGGCAGAGTAGCACCGCCACGACCATAAAGAACGCCGTGGTGCCCAGACTGATGGGGTAGACCATCATGATGTTCGCAAAGGTGCGGAAGTGCGGGAACACGCAGAACACCCAATAGAAGCGGATGCCGCAGACGCAGATCATGGTGATGAGGGCGGGCGTGAGCGAGATACCAAAGCCGCGCAGGTAGCCGGACATGTTTTCGTAGAACATGCTAAAGGCGTACGCCGGGAAGATCGAACACACGCGGATATAGCCGATCGAGACGATGTTGGGATCGCTGTTGAACAGCGACAAAATCTCGCGCCCCAGGCCGACAATAACGATGATCGTGGTGAGTGCAACGATGCCGCCTTCGACCAGGCAGACCTTGAGCGTTTTGGTACAGCGGTCGATCTGGCGGGCACCGTGGTTTTGTCCCACAAAGGTGGTGCAAGCCTGGCTAAAGCTGTTGAGCAGGTTGTAGCACACGTACTCCAAGCTCATGGCGGCGCTCGATGCCGCCATGACCTCGGTGCCCAGGCTGTTGATGGCGGACTGGATGATGATATTGGCGACGGCAAAGACGGCGCTTTGGATGCCGGCGGGCAGTCCGATCTTGACGATGCGCTTGAGGGCGACGGGGTCGATAGCCAGATCGCGTAGGGTGACGCGGACGACGGAGTCGGTCTTGAGCAGGCGGATAAAGAGTGTGGCGGCGCTGACGGTGTAGGCGATGGCGGTGGCGATGGCGACGCCCGCGACGCCCCAGTGGAGTACGGGGACAAAGATGAGGTCCAGGCCAATGTTGAGGACGGTGGACACGGCAAGCGCCTGCAGCGGCATGCGGGTGATGCCGACGGAGCGGAAGATCGCGGCCTCAAAGTTGTAGAGCAAGATTGAGGGCATGCTGAGCAAAAAGACGCGTAGATAGAGTGAGGCGAGCGGCATGGTCTCGGCGGGAACGTTGAGCGCGGCGAGCATGGGCTCGGCAAAGATCTCGCCCAGCGCGATGACGACAAAGCCCACGAGCGCCATTAAAATCGAGGTATGGACGGCGCGTTTGACCATGTTTTGATCGTTGCGGCCGATAGCGTTGGCGATGACCACGTTGGAGCCAAGCGACATGCCAATAAACAGGTTGAGCATAAGGCTGGTAAGCGGAACATTGGAGCCGACCGCCGCCATGGCGAGGGTTCCCTGGTCGCCCGAGAAGTTACCGATGATGACCGTGGCGATGAGGTTCGACAGCTGCTCCAAGATGCTCGTGGCGGCCACGGGGAAGGCGAACAGGGGAATATTGCGCCACAGCGAGCCGGTGGTCATATCGATGTGCTTAGATGCGGTATCAGCCATACGCTCTCAATCTCTAATATGCTCTTTCGTGCTTATTTGCGCAGACGATGATACTCCTAATCGACTAGTCGTTGGGGACGTTCTTAAACGACTAGTCATTCAAGAACGTCTCCAATGACTAGGCGGGGGAGGCGTGAGACAATAGTGGGCGTTGTGTTGTTTGCGCTAAGGAGTTGCCATGTTGTTGTGTCCCGTTTGCCATGAGCCGCTGGTGGATGACGAACGCGGTGCTGCATGCGCGGGCGGACACCGGTTTGACCGCGCTCGTGAGGGCTATCTATATCTACTGTGCTCGTCCAAGAGCGGTGACTCCATGGGCGATCCCAAGTCGCAGGCACGCAGCCGTCGTGACTTCCTGAATCGCGGTTACTATGCGCCGTTGCGCGATGCGATGGTCGAGCTAGTGCGCGAACGAGCCCAGCGGTGCGCGGCTACGTCGGACAAGCCGCTGGCCTTGCTCGATATTTGCTGCGGCGAGGGCTATTACACGAGTGCCATGGGCGCGGTGCCGGGTGTGGGCGCTTACGGCTTTGACCTGGGCAAAGAGATGGTGCGCCTGGCCGCCAAGCGCGGCGACGCGACCTACTTTGTGGCCAACATGAAGGATATCCCCGTGGCAGACGGCGCCTTCGATATGGTGACCGAGCTCTTTGCTCCCTTTAACGAGCGCGAGTTTGCCCGCGTGCTGGCGCCCGAGGGCTCGCTCTACACCGTGGTGCCAGGTGCCCGCCATCTCTTTGGGCTCAAGGAGGTGCTCTACGACACGCCGTACCTCAACGACGAAAAGCTTCCGAAGACGACAGAGCTTAAGCTGGTCGGCACGCAGCGGGTGTCCGCGAACATTACGCTGGCGACCCAGGCCGACATCGAGGCGGTGTTCCAGATGACGCCGTACTACTACCGCACACGCCCTGCCGACAAAGAGCGTCTGACAAACCTCGAAACCCTCCAAACCGATATCGACTTCATCATTGCCGAGTACCGCCACTAACCTACCAAAAAGGGACAGGTTTATTTTGGTAGGTTTTATCTGGGTAAACGTAAAGGGCCGACCGCGTTGCTGCGCGATCGGCCCTTTTTATTGGCGTATATACCAGAGTCACTGAGCGATTGACAAGGATGCGGCTTAGCTCAAACGGTCCATGCCCTCTTTTTTGACGCGGTTGGCAAGTACAAAGTAGATAATGCTGACAATCAGGCCGGTAAAATCGGGGGTGCTTGAGCCGGTCCCACCCAAGAGGGGCAGGGAGAGAAGCAGGCTGATGACCGAACATGCTAGGCAGACGATGGACCAAATCCAGACAACGCCAGCCTTGGCGGGATTGTTTGCCGCGCGGATGCCAAAGACGGCGGTCACAATTTCGACGACGCCCAATACGATGACGACGATGCAAGAAACGATCATGGCACCCGTGATATCGCCTGCCGAGCTGCCCGCAAAGAGCGCTGTAGCACCCATGCCTGCGCTTAGAATGCCGACGACAAAGAAGAAGAACGATAGGATTTTGAGTAATTTACAGGCGTTGCTCATGGCTGGTCCTTTCGATACGAGTACGCCAACCTGGCGCACCCCATGTGCTGCACATATGGTGAAGCACATTGTAGTTCAACGCGGCGATGCATGCGCCTGAAAGCGCTTTGAGCCCACGCAGCCCAATCCGACCTTTCAAAAAGGAAAGCTGGACGTAAGCCAAATCGATGGCAGCTCATGTGCGGCGCTGAGATGATGAGGCCGTAACAAGGAGCTGTTCTTAAGGAGGAGCCATGATGTACGGAGCAGGGCAAGTGCGTGAGCCGCGGTCGTTGGGAAGGCGTATGAGTGATTCTGTGATTGCCGTCGTGTGCACGGGATTGATGGCGGTGCTTTGCATTGGGATGCTGTGGACCATGTCGCATGTGGGACAATAGCGGACGGTTGGGTGCTGGCATTAACGGCGCTCGCGTATTCGTTTTGCTTGTTAAGGAGTGCCCATGGGCGTCGTCGATCCCTTTTCTGTTGCTCGGGCCGCGGGGCTTGAGCTGACCGGGAAGTCCGAGGGCCTCACGCTCACCGACGGCACGATGGAGTTGCGTGCCGATTTTACTCGCATGCTGTCACGGCTCAAACAGGGCCGCCTGCAGCAAGAGCTGCTGGTAAAGGCTGCCCGCGCGAAAGGCGTCGAGCAACCATGGGCAATTGACGCCACGGCAGGCTTTGGCGAGGACTCGCTGCTGCTGGCGGCCGCGGGCTTTACCGTCGATCTGTATGAGCAGGATTGCGTGATCGCGGCGCTCCTCAAGGATGCCTTAGATCGCGCGGCAGATGATCCGGCGCTTGCGGCAGCCGTGGCGCGCATGCGCTTACATGCGGGCGAGGATAGCGTTGCCGGCCTTCGCCATACAGCCGAGCTGATCGGGCAGGGCGAGCTCGTGGCTCCCAACGTGGTGTATCTGGACCCCATGTTTCCCGAGCGCACCAAGAGTGCGGCGGTTAAAAAGAAGTTCCAGCTCTTGCATCATCTGGAACAGCCGTGTGCCGATGAGGAGACGCTGGTCGAAGCTGCGCTTGCGGTGCACCCGCGCAAGGTCGTTATCAAGCGGCCGGTGAAGGGACCGTTGCTTGCCGGTATGAAGCCGAGCTATCAGCTCGCGGGCAAGGCCGTGCGCTACGACGTTCTGGTGTCGCCGCGTCCGTAACACGTTCATGATGGCTCGCGCTGCGTCAGCACCGCGCCGATGCGACGCTTACTTCCAGGGATGCGACGTCAAATGCCACCCGCCACAGTATTCGCATTTGTAGCAGGCAAGCCCGCGCCTGCCGCGGTTTTCGCAGTCGGCCATAACGGCCTCGGCCTCGGCACGCGTGTCGTAACGGTTTTTGCGCTCGCACGACTTGTAGCGCCAGGCTTCATCGCGCTCGGCGTCCAGAGCGTCGCGGCGCTCGTCCTCGCGCGCAAACAGGTCGCTCATATCGCCGCCGGTGGCAGCGCCCAAAAACTCGCTTTTGGCCTTTGACCAGGCGGCTCGCTTTTTGCTTCCCATCTGCTTCGCGCCCCTCTTCAAACGCTGGTATCATTGCTCAATCAAAGTGATACCAATAAACGTGAGGTCGCCGCGTGATGATCAGAAAAACCCTCGATACCGACATTCCCGTCGTCATGGCTATCTATGACGCCGCCCGCGCCTTTATGCGCGCGCACGGTAATGCCACGCAGTGGCCGGTGGGTACGCCCTCGGCGGAGCAGCTGGCTGCCGATATCGCCGCCGGTGGCAGCTATGTGTGCGAAGTCGACGGCCGCGTGGTGGCGACGTTTGCCTTTTTGCCGGGCCCGGACGAGTGCTATGACGTAATTGAGGATGGTCAATGGCGCAGCGACACTCCGTACGCCGTGCTGCACCGTGTGGCGTCCGATGGCACCGTGCACGGTATCGCGGCTGCGATGTTTGCCTTTGCCAAGGAGCGTGCCGATCACCTGCGCATCGACACGCATCAGGACAACCTGCCCATGCAGGGCGCGAGTATTAAGGCGGGGTTCGAGCGTGCCGGCGTCGTGTATGTGTCGGACGGCACGCCGCGTGTTGCGTTCGACTGGCTGCGTGAGGCGTAAGAGTAGGGGCACGTGTCAACAATTCGCACGAACGAAAATGGTCCCGGGTGGGGCCATTTTCGTTCGCTGCGCTGATTTGCAAGCCGGCTTTCGCAAGGCGCGAACCTACGAAAATCGCCGCGCGGCAACGCAGGGCGATGAGCTTGGTCGGGGGATAGGGCCCGCTTCGCCCGCCGGCTCGTAAATTGTATCATCCAGTGTGGAACGAGGACGCCCGTTGCCGCGTGCGATGGGCTTGTAGCTTGTAATAAGAGGAGAGCCATGTCGAAGCAAGCGGTCGTTGGAATCTTGGCGCATGCCGATGCCGGCAAGACCACGCTGGCCGAGGCCATGCTGTTCAACGCGGGTCGCATTCGCAAGCGCGGTCGCGTGGACGATGGCGATTCGCATTTGGACACTAACGCGATCGAGCGCGAGCGTGGCATTACGATTTTCTCGTCGCAGGCCGTGCTCGATCATGGCGACACCCACGTCATGCTCGTGGATGCACCGGGGCATGTCGATTTTTCTGCCGAGGCGGAGCGCACATTGCGCGCGCTCGACTACGCGATTTTGGTTGTGGGCGCCAACGATGGCGTGCAGGGGCATACCGAAACCCTGTGGCGTCTTCTTGCGCGCTATGACATCCCAACGTTCATCTTTATCAACAAGATCGATTTGGAGAATCCCGGCCACGATGTTTTGCTGGCACAGCTTGGGCAGCGTCTTTCTGAGGGCTGCCTGGATGCTAACGAACTGTTGGCGGGCGGTGCCGTTCAGGAGGACGCTGCTACGTTGGACGAAGCGGCGCTCGAGGAGTTTCTTGAAGTGGGTGGGCTTTCCGTCGCAACGCTGTCACGCATGGTTGCCGAGCATAAATTGTTTCCCTGCTTTGCTGGCTCGGCGCTCAGGGACCAGGGCGTGGACGAGCTACTGGACGACATGTGTACGCTGATGCGTGAACAGGCGTGGCTCCCGGAGTTTGCCGCACGCGTCTACCGCGTGAGCCGCGGGGATCGCGGTGAGCGCTTGGCTTGGGTTAAAGTGACCGGCGGCACGCTGCGCGCAAAACAGACGATTAACGGACGTTCCGGTGCCGAGGCATGGGAGCAGAAGGTCGATCAGGTGCGCATCTATAACGGCGAAAAGTATGAGCTTGCCCAAGAAGTTGCCGCTGGCGGTATTTGTGCCGTGACGGGTCTTGCGCACGTTCGCCCGGGGGACGCCCTGGGCGCGGAGCCTGCGGGCGATGCACCTGTCATTGCGCCGGTCCTCACCTATACGGTGCTTCCGGGCGAACACGATGTCCATGCGGTGTTCAAAGCGCTGACTGAGTTGGCGGACGAAGATCCCATGCTCGGCGTAAGCTGGAATACGCATCTTGAACAAATACATCTGCAGTTGATGGGAGCGGTGCAGCTCGAGGTCGTGCAGCGCGTGCTTGCCGATCGTTTTGGCCTTGCGGTCGAGTTTGAGCCCGGTGGCATTCTCTATAAGGAGACTATTTCGCAGCCGGTCGAGGGCGTGGGGCACTTTGAGCCACTGCGCCATTATGCCGAGGTGCATCTGAGCCTGGAGCCGTTGCCAGCGGGTTCGGGCGTGCAGTTTGGCACCGTGACCTCGACCGACGAGCTCGATCTTAACTGGCAGCGTCTGGCACTTACTAACGCCATGGAGCGCGATCACCTGGGCGTGCTGACCGGCTCGCCCATCACCGATGTGCGCATTACGCTCACAGGTGGCCGTGCGCATGCCAAACACACCGAGGGCGGCGACTTTCGCCAGGCCACGTACCGCGCGATTCGCCAGGGTTTGATGCAGGCGCGTGAGGCCGGCGCGGCGGTGCTGCTGGAGCCGTGGTATCGCTTTGAGCTCGAGGTGCCGGGGGAGTGCGTGGGCCGGGCGCTTTCAGATGCCACGCGCATGGGTGCCGAGTACGAGCCGCCGACGATGGCGGGGGACCGGGCGAAGCTTGTGGGTCGCGTGCCGGCATCCGAGGTGCAGGACTATGCCCTGGAGGTAGCTGCCTACACAAGCGGCCGCGGTCATCTGTACCTGGAGTTCGCCGGTTATGCGGCTTGCCATGATGCCGAGCGTGTAATCGAGACTGCCGCCTATGAGCCCGAGGCCGATCTGCCCAACACGCCTGATTCGGTCTTTTGCTCTCACGGTGCCGGTTACACGGTCAAATGGTACGACGTACCCGCCGCGGCGCACGTAAAGGTCGATCCCTCCACCTTCCGCCCCTGGCGAGCAGCAGACGCCGCCTTTTTCGGCCACATGTGCCATTAGGGGACGGGGTAGAAATGGTAGATTTTCAAACCCTCTGACCCTTGACAAATTGGTTTTGGTGCCAGCGTGACAAATTGTCAGTCCCTTTGTCAGATTAAGTTGGTATAACTCGGTACAAGTTGGTATAACTATTGCCAGGGTTTGCCAATCCGAGGAGTCCGACATGAATCCAAATCCCTTTAAGCCCACTGCCGGCAAGCGGCCCCCGATACTCATCGGCCGCGAGTCGGTCATCGAAGATTTTGAGGAAGGACTCGACAACGGCGCTGGAGCGCCGGGCAGGCTCATGCTCATTACGGGAAATCGCGGCTGCGGCAAGACGGTTCTCCTGCGGGAGCTGCAACGTCTGGCCAGCGAGCGCGGATGGGCGGTTGTCTCCGATTCCGCTTCGCTTGGCTTATGCGACCGCTTGGCCGACGCGCTTCGCTCGAATAGGCCCGTTGTGACGTCAATGGAATTCGGTTCGTCGTTTGGCCGGATGTCGGTCGAGGCGGCGCGAGCAAAGGGCGAAACGTTGCGAGGGCTGGTCAACGAGCGCCTCAAGAAGCTCGGTCCAGGCAAGGGCATACTGTTTGCGATTGACGAGGCGCAATCTGCGTCTATCGAGGAACTAGCGGCTCTTGCCGTTCTCTATCAGCAGGTGCTCGGAGACCAGGATGCCACGGGATTGCCCGATAGCGACCAGCGCGGTCTTGCGCTGGTTTTTGCCGGCTTGCCCAGTATGGTTGACGATCTGCTCGAAGAGCCGAGCGTGACGTTTTTGCGCCGCGCCCAGCAGCGTACGCTGGGGGCGATATCTTTGCCCAAGGTGCGCGATTCATATATCCAGACGGTCAAAGACGCTGGTCTTTACGTTGACGCGGAGACGGCGGACCTTGCGGCACGCAAGAGCATGGGGCATCCCTATATGGTTCAGCTGGTGGGATATTACATGTGGCGGTCTGCTGTCCGGCGTGGCTCGCAGGTCATTGAAGAGCGCGATGTTGAGGCTGGGCACGCGGATGCCGTCTCCGAGTTCTACGAAGCGGTTGACGCGCCCCTGTATTACGGGCTGCGCAGTCCACAGCGCCTCTTTATCGAGGCCATGGCGGTTGACGAGGACAAACCGACGCGCATGGCGGATATCATTGAGCGCTGTGATCGTACCCAGAGCTGGGCGAGTAAATATCGCGCAAGCCTGATTCGCGAGCGCGTCATCGAGGCTGCCGGATACGGTCTCGTCCGGTTTACTGTGCCCATGCTGGGCGAGTACATCCGCGACCGCGTTTTATGGCATAAGTAGGGTGATAAAGGTGACGGAACAGAAGATGAGCCCGCAGGCTATCGAGGTGCGTGGCGCACGTGTACACAACCTCAAGGACATCGATATCGATATTCCACTGGGAAAGCTCGTGGGTATTGCCGGCGTGTCGGGTTCGGGCAAGAGTTCGCTGGCGCTGGGAGTTCTTTATGCCGAGGGCTCGCGCCGCTATCTGGAGGCGCTCAGCACCTATACCCGCCGTCGTCTGACGCAGGCCGAGCACGCCCAGGTGGACGAGGTGCTGCATGTGCCGGCGGCACTCGCATTGCACCAGCGCCCCAGCGTACCGGGCGTGCGCTCGACCTTTGGCACCATGACCGAGCTCAACAATAGCCTGCGCCTGCTCTTTAGCCGCTGCGCCCATCACGTGTGCCCGCACTGCGGGGCGCGTGTGGAGCCGAGCCTTAATGTGGCTGCGGGCCTGTCGCTCACGTGTCCGACATGCGGCCGCGAGTTCTACGCACCGAGTGCCGAGGATTTGGCTTTCAATAGCGGCGGTGCGTGCCCTACCTGCGGCGGCACCGGTGTTATGCGCGAGGTAGACGAGGCGAGCCTGGTGCCCGACGAGTCAAAGACCATCAACGAGGGCGCGGTGCTTCCCTGGGGTACGCTCATGTGGGATCTGATGAAGCAAGTGGCTGGCGAGATGGGCGTGCGCACCGATGTGCCGTTTAACCAGCTCACGCCTCAAGAGCGCGATATCGTGTTTCATGGTCCGGCGGTTAAGAAGCACATTCTCTACGCTGTCTCTTATACACATCTCCGA
>URBB01000073.1 GCA_900545835.1 uncultured Collinsella sp.
CCGGTCTCGTGGGCTCGGAGATGTGTATAAGAGACAGATATGTGACCGCGGCAAAAGGATGGCAATACCGCAGTCATCCAAAGGGAGGGCCTGGTTGCACCGGGCCTAGATAAGGTTCTTGCCAGATACCTTATCGAAGAGATGGGTCGCGTTCTTCTCGAACTTGAACCAGATGGTGTCGCCAGCCTTGAGCGCACCCTTGGCCTCGAGGTCGACGACGGGGATAATCAGGACAAACTGGCCGTCGGGAGCGGTCACGTGGACATGCTCGGTCGAGCCCATGAGCTCGGTCACCTCGACGGTGCCCTGGAGCGCACCCTCCTCGTCCTTGTCGGCAAGCAGGATCTGCTCGGGACGCACGCCGGCCGTAATCTCCTTCACGTCGCCGCCGTCCCAGTTGAGGGCAAGCTGAGCGCAAGTCTCGGGGGCGAGCGCCACGTTCATATCCTCGGTCTTGACGGTAAAGCCATTGCCCGAGCGCACCAGCTGGGCATCGAAGAAGTTCATCTGCGGCACGCCGATGAAGCCGGCGACGAAGATGTTCGCGGGATGGTTGAAGACCTCCTGCGGCGTGGCGATCTGCTGGACAACGCCGTCCTTCATGACCACGATGCGGTCGCCAAGGGTCATGGCCTCGGTCTGGTCGTGAGTAACGTAGATGAAGGTGCCCTTGATTTCGTGACGTAGCTTAATGAGCTCGGCTCGCATCTGGTTACGCAGCTTGGCGTCCAGGTTGGACAGCGGCTCGTCCATCAGGAAGACCTTGGGGTCACGCACGATGGCGCGGCCGATGGCGACGCGCTGGCGCTGGCCGCCCGAAAGCGCCTTAGGCTTGCGGTCGAGGTACTCGGTGATACCCAAGATCTCGGCAGCGGAGCGAACCTTGCGGTCGATCTCGTCTTTGGGGACCTTCTTGAGCTCAAGCGTAAACGCCATGTTCTCGTACACCGTCATATTGGGGTACAGAGCATAGCTCTGGAACACCATGGCGATGTCGCGGTCCTTAGGAGCGACGTCGTTGACGCGCTTGCCGTCGATGAGCACGTCGCCCGAGGTAATGTCCTCCAGGCCGGCGACCATGCGCATCGTCGTGGACTTACCGCAGCCAGAGGGGCCAACGAGGACGATGAACTCCTGGTCGTGAACGGTGAGGTTGAAGTCCTCCACCGCAAGCACGCCGTCCTCGGTAACCTTGAGGTTGTGCTTCTTCTCCTCGGTCTTCTTCTTTTTGCCAAAGAAACCCTTCTTTTTGGACTCGTTGTTGGGATACACCTTCTGAACATGTTTGAGAACGATCTCGGCCATGTCTCTACCTTTCGATATGCGGCGCCACGCTGAGGGGCGCCGCAGAAACTTGCAAAACAGTTACGGCATCAGCCCTTGACGGCACCTGCCACCACGCCGTCGATGATGTACTTCTGGCAGAGGATGTACATGACGACGATGGGGACAACGACCATCATGATGCAGGCCATCATGGGGCCGAGCTCGACGTGGCCGTAGCCGCCGCGGAAGTACTGGATCAAGATAGGAATGGTCTTGTACTTGGTGGAGTCGAGCGTAAGGTAGGGCAGCAGGTAGTCGTTCCAGACCCACATGGTCTCGAGGATGCCAACCGAAAGATAGGTGGGCTTCATGATGGGAAGGACGATCTTAAAGAACACCTGGACCGGGTTGCAGCCGTCGATCATGGCCGCCTCCTCGATCTCGAGCGGAATGTTCTTTACAAAGCCGGCGAACATAAAGACCGCCAGGCCCGCGCCAAAGCCGAGGTAGATAAAGCAGATGTTGAACGGCGTGTTGAAGCCGATGCGGTCCGCCAAATTGGACAGCGTGAACATGAGCATCTGGAAGGGCACGACCATCGAGAAGACGAACAGGTAATAGAAGAAGTTCGAGATCTTGCTGTTGACGCGCACTACGTACCAAGCACACATGGAGCAGCACACCAGAATCAGCACGACCGACGTGACCGTGATGATGAGCGAGTACATAAATGCCGAGGCAAAGCCCTGCTCGTTAAGGGCATGCATGTAGTTTGCGAGGCCGTTGAACGTCTCGGGCGTGAGCAGATCGAATGCCGTGGTGGTGCTGATTGCAGTTGCCTTTTTAAAGGAATTGAGCGCAATCATGAACACGGGGTAGATCCACGCGAGCGACAGAATCGTAAAGAAAATCGAGAGCGCGCGGTTGATAACCTTATCGCGTTTCATTACTGCTGCACCTCCTTGGACCTCGTGGCCTTAAGCTGAATCATGGAGATGGCTACGACCAGGATGCAGAAGATAACCGCCTTGGCCTGACCGATGCCCTGCCATGCGATACCGGCACGCGAATAGAACGTGTTGTAGATGTTCAGGGCGAGCATCTCGGTGGAGTGCGCGGGGGCGCCGCCGGTAAGGGCGAGGTTCTGGTCGAACAGCTTAAAGCCGTTGGTGATGGACAGGAACAGGCAGATGGTGATGGTCGGCATCAGGTTAGGGATCTTAACCTTCCAAAACGTCTGCCATGCCGTGGCACCGTCGACCTTGGCGGCCTCGATGTAGTCGGACGGAATGGACTGCAGACCAGCGATGTAGATGATCATCATGTAGCCGACCTGCTGCCACAGGGTCAGGATGATAAGGCCCCAGAAGCCAGCAGCAGAGTTAAGGGCGATGAGCTGGGCGCCCACGTTGGAGAGCAGGCAGTTGATCAGAATCTGCCAGATGTAGCCCAGCACGATGCCGCCGATCAGGTTAGGCATAAAGAAGATCGTGCGGAAGATGTTGGTGCCCTTGAGCGCTTTGCGGGTGAGCGCCTGCGCGATGGCGAGGGCGATCACGTTGATGAGCACCGTCGACAGGAAGGCAAACGCCACGGTAAAGAAGAACGACGTGGCAAACTGCGGATCGGACAGTGCGCGCACGTAGTTCTCGATACCGACAAAGTGCGTGTTGTTGATGGTAATAAACTGGCAGAACGAGAGATAGAAACCCTGGATAAAGGGGATCACGAACCCGATCATAAACGCCAGACACGTGGGCAGCATAAAGAGCGGCCACCAGCGCTTGAGTGCTTTGCCCATAGAAGGGTCCTTTCAATATGCAGGGGGCGGGCAAACCAACGTCTGCCCGCCCCCTGTCGCTAATCAGATAGCTTGGGCAGCAACTGCTTACTCGGAAGCAGCCTTCTCGGTCTTCCAGCCATCGACGAAGGCGTTCTTGACGCCGTCCCACTTGCTGTTGTCGGCAGCATAGGCAATCAGAGCCTGCTTGAGGTTCTTCTTCCACTCCTCAGAGGGGATGTAAACGAAGTCCCAAGCGACGGTCTTCTTGCCGTCCTTGGCCATGGCAACGGCCTGCTGCGAGAAGACGTTGGTGGTCTCCTTAGCGCTCTTGAACGGGGCAGTCAGACCCATCTTGTCAGCGATGATGCTGGTGGCGGTGTCAGAAGTGACGCACCAATACATGAAGTCCTCGGTGGCCTTCTGGGCATCCTCGGAAGCCTGGGAGCTGACGCACCAGTAGTTCTCGCCGCCGGAGCACAGGCCCTGGTTCTCCTCGCCGTCGACACCGATGTAGATGGGCATCATGCCAATCTGATCGTCGGTCATGCCGGCCTTGGTGAGGTCAGCGTAGGCCCAAGAACCGTTCTGATAGAAGACGGCCTTGCCGGTTGCGAACTCGTTGGTGGCGTCGTCGCCGGTCTTGGAGGCAAGCTGCGAAGGATCGCAGGTGGAGTCGGTGATGTACAGGTCGAAGATCTGCTTGAAGTTGTCGAGATACTCGCCCTTAATCTCGTCGTCCTCCTGGTTGTGCTCCTTCTCGAACTCGTAGTAGAGCGGGAGGTTGGCGAGGTGGGTGGTGTAGCGCCAGCTGGAGGAGTCATCCATGCCGGCGGAAGTAAAGGCACCCTCGACACCAAGCTCGTCCTTGCGGGCCTGGATGTCGTCGGCACAAGCCTTCAGCTTGTCGAAGGAGTTGATGTCCTCGGCCTTGTAGCCAGCCTTCTCGAGCAGCTGCTTGTTGTAGATGATGCCGTAGCTCTCCTGGACCCAGTCGATACCCAGATCCTTGCCGTCGGACTGCAGAGCCAGGGAGTCGTCAATGAGCTCACCGCGAAGCTTGGTATCGGACAGGTCGGCGCAGTAATCCTTCCAGTTCTTAAGGCCGGTGGGGCCGTTGACCTGGAACAGGGTCGGAGCGGAGCTCTTGGACATCTCGGACTTGAGCTTCTCCTCGTAGGTGTTGGAGGCGGCGGTCACGATCTTGACCTCGACGCCCTTCTCCTTCTTATAGGCCTTGGCGATCTCCTTCCACTCCTTATCGACCTCGGGCTTGAATTGGAGGAAGTAGACCTCGGCAGCGTCACCAGAAGCAGAGGAGCCGGAGCCGGCAGAACCACCGCAGCCCACGAGACCCAGACCAAGAACCGCAGCCGCGGAACCAGCAAAGCCCAGGAACTGCCTTCTGCTCATTTCGTTCTTCATTACAATCCACCCTTTCACACCGTGGCGGCACCCTTTGCCGCCGCCTTCGGAGATTGGCTCGGGGACTTTGCCCCTTTTGCTGATTTGAACGATACGCTATTTGGCTAGTTGTTTGAACAAGTATTACTAGAGCGGTAGAAAAACTTCGGTGAACGGTAATTTCAACTTGATACTTGACAAGTTTTGTATAAACAATTATTTGTTATCGAATGCAGAGAAAACACCCGGTCAAGCCGATGCATCGTCGGTTTGACCGGGCGTTTTCTCTTTGAGGGCATGAGTCTCGTCAGGCTGCGAGCTAGCCGGCTATCGCTTGGAATTGACGCGGTAATGGAAGATCTCGGGGTGTGTGCGAGTGTGCGTCACCTCAAACAAGATGCCATCCGAGGTGTACGACTGACTCTCCATGACGGCAACGCAGTTGTATTTGCCGAGGTCAAGATAGCTGCAGTCCTCATCGTTGGCGAGCTCGACACTCACCGTACGGCGGCTCGCCATCACTTTGACACCGCGCTTGTGCTCCAGATAGCCGTAAATAGAATCTGCCGCGATCTCGGGGGTCAGGCCCTTGGCGATCGACGCCAAAAAATAGCCATGGTCCACTTGGCGCGCGTTGCCGTTGAGGCTTCGGACACGTACTACGCGAATAAGCTCCTCGCCCACCCTAAAGCCCAGGCGACAAGAGAGCTGCTCGGTGCAAATCAAATGTTCAAAGGACTTAACGACCGTCGATGCAACGGCATTGTTGCGCTTTGCAAACTCGCCAAACGACTCAACCTCTTCGAGTGCGCCCAACATGTCGGTTTCGCCCTTAAGCCAAATAACGCGCACGCCCTTGCCGTGTATGGGCTGCACAAACATCCCGTCGGCCAGCATGCTCAAAGCGCGGCGGACGGTATTGCGCGTGCAGCCAAATTCCGCGGTCAGCTCGGCTTCGGTTGGCAGCATCTCCTGAAACGCATAGGTCCCGTTAATGATGCGCGAACGGATCTCGCGGTAGATTCCTTCGTATATCGCTTTTGGCATTGTTTCACCTCTACATAATTTATTTCCGGCTAGGCACGATAGCATTTCTTAAAGTTGTTTAAACCGAATATCGGTAAAGCGACAGGATTTAACCGTTGACGGTTTCTGTCGTGCCCAAATCGGTTTCGCTCAAAACTGCCGGTACGACAATCGTCTGGTCCTCTACAATGAATCCATTGTTTAAACGTTTCCCCACGCGCAACGCGCCTCGATATTCGGAAGGCAGAACATGCTGCAAAAAATCCAACGCTTTGGCGGGGCGATGTTCGCTCCCGCCATGCTGTTTTCTATATCAGGCCTCATGGTCGGCGTCTCCGCTCTCGCAACGACTGCGGACATCGTCGGCGATCTCGCCGTATACGGAACCCCTTGGTACGTTTTTTGGACCATCATCCAGCGCGGCTCATGGACGGTCTTTAAACGCCTCCCGCTCCTTTTTGCCGTAGCGCTGCCTATCGGTCTTGCCCAAAAGCAACCGGCACGCTGCTGCCTCGAGGCACTCGTGGCCTATTTTGCCTATTGCTTCTTTTTGAGCGAGATCATTAAGCTGAGCGGAGACAACCTTGGACTTGAGTACCCGTCATCTTTGACCTCCGCCAGCGGTATCACCGTCATCGACGGCATCAAGACGCTCGACACCGGCATTATCGGCCCGCTGGCGGTATCGGCAACCGTCGTTGCCATCCATGACCGCTTCTACGATGCCAAGGTTCCCGATTGGCTCGGCACCTTCTCGGGCTCCTCGCTGGTCTACCTCATCAGCTTTTTTGCCGTGTTTGCCCTTGCCGCTATCTCGGCCGCCATCGTGCCCTCCGTATACGCAATGACCGAAACGCTGCGCCATGCACTTACGAGCGTCGGCCCCTTTGGCGTGGGCATCTTTGTGCTTTTGGAGCGAGCACTCGAGCCCATGGGGCTGCACCACCTGCTCTACATGCCGATCTACTACGACAACCTGGTCATTAACGACGGCATCTACGCCACGTGGAGCAGCTTGCTCCCCATCCTCTCCCATAGCACGCGCCCCCTTAATGAGCTTGCGCCGTGGGCCGGTTTTACCGCCACTGGCTGGGTCAAGCTCTTTGGCCTTCCTGCCATCGCAGCCGCGTTCTACTCCACCGCAAAACCCGAGCGCCGCGCCGGCCTCAGGGTCATCCTTGTTCCCGCCATCATCGCCTCGGTGGTTTGCGGCGTTACCGAGCCACTCGAGTTTCTCTTTATGTTCACCCACCCCGGGCTCTTTTTTCTCTACGCCGTCTTATCGTCTTGCCTTGCCACAACCATGAATCTCTTTGGCATCGTCGGCATCTTCTCAGGCGGCCTCATGGAGATGGCAGCCTTCAACTTTATTCCGCTCATGCGCACGCATGCCGGTGCCTATCTTTTGGCGCTCGGTATCGGCCTTGCCTTTAGCCTCATCTTTTTTGTTAGTTTTCGAGCACTCATCTTGGCCTATGACCTTAAGACGCCGGGCCGCGAGGATCATGTCGCCAATCGCGCGGCAATCGATCGTTTAACGGAAAGCGGCTTTGCCAAAGAGCAATCTCCCAACGACGAGGTCGATAGTCGATCCGATCAAGATCACGTCCTCGCTGAGCGGGTAATTCAGCTTTTAGGTGGCGTTGGCAATATCGTGGGCGCAACCAACTGCGCCACGCGTCTGCGCGTCGAGGTCGCAGACCCTTCCATCGTTGCAGATAACGCATCGTTTGTCGCGGTGGGCGCCAAGGGCCTCATCATTACGGGCAAGACCGCCCAGGTGGTCATCGGCATCTCCGTTCCCCGCGTTAAAGAGCATTTTGACCAGATTATGGGCCTCGAGCCGGGATTTGTGCCCACCACCTCGGCCTCCCCTGCCGCCAGCGCAGCCCATAAGCGCGGCGATATCTGCTTCTTCGATATCGACGGAACGCTCGCCTGGCAAGACCCCAGGCTCGCCCAAGACCTTCCCGAAGACGAGCGGGACCTCTCCCCCTATCCCAACGAGGCGGTTTCGCAGGCAATCCGCGAGTTTGTCGCCAACGGCAACATGGCCTTTATCTGCACGGGACGTACCCTCAGCTGCATCCACCCCAAACTTCTTGAGCTGCCCTGGACCGGCATCGTCTGTCTTGCGGGCGGTTACGCCGAGATCAACGGACACGCAATTCGCGATCTGTCGATGACGCCCGGTATGCTGCAGCGTCTTGCCCCCTACCTTGAGCAATCGGGCGAGGTCATCCGCTTTGAGGGCCTCAACGGCGTCGTGCGCATGAGTGCCGATGCCCCCGATGCTCCCGGATACGCGCGCACCCTGGGCGACGCAGTCACGCAGCTGCAACATTACAGTGTCTACAAGATCTTGATGTCTACATCGCTCGCCAACCACATCGCTCAAGATAAGGCACTTGAGCCGCTGCTGTGCTTTAACGAGCTCGAACTCGAGGTAACCGAAATCTCGCCCCGCGAATGCACGAAGCGCGGGGGCATCCAGTCTGTACTCGACGCCCTCGATCCCCACCACGGAACCGTATACGGCATCGGCGACGCCAGCAATGACGTCTCGCTGATGAACGCCGTCGATGTCGGTATCGCCATGGGCAATGCGCCGGACTATCTCAAAAAGCGCGCCGACTACATCACCGACTCGGTCGACAAAAATGGCGTCGTCAAGGCGCTCGAGCACTTTAGGCTTATATAAGCAGCCGGCACGCGCACGCGTCCCGTTTCCCCAAATCGCCAAAACAGACGCGCCGGCAACTCCAATGTGGCAATATGGTATCTGCACACCGCAACGATGCAACCTAAGAAAGAATGCGAGAACCCGTGTCCAGTCCGTTTACCAGCTTTTTAGCCCAGCACTTTGACCAGATCAACGACTATCTGGCCACGTTCTTTGACGGACAGGCGACCTCTGCCGATATCGAGCGCTACCTGTATACCCCGCTCTCGACATTTACGGCCAATGCCGGCAAGCGCCACCGCCCGCTCATCTGCATGCTCGCCGCCACCGCGGTAGGTGGCAGCTTTGAGAGCGCCCGCAGCGCGGCGGCAGCTATCGAGCACTTTCAGTCGGGAGCGCTTATCCATGACGACATCGCCGACAACGGACAGCTTCGTCGAGGTAAGCCCTGCATGCACCTTACCGAGGGCACGGGCCTTGCCATCAATTGTGGCGACCTGGCGCTCACCATGGTCACCAAGACGGTTCTCGACGACCCCACGCTGGAGTCCGACGTGAAGCTGCGCGTGCTCCACGAGCTTACCGAGATGATCGTCCGCACCATTGAGGGTCAAGCACTCGACCTGGGTTGGGTCCGTGACGGGCGCTTTGATATCTCGGTTGATGACTACCTGGACATGGCGACGCACAAGACCGCGTTTTACAGCGGAGCCACGCCGCTTGCCGCCGGAGCCATTATCGGCGGCGGCAGCGATGAGCAAATCGAAGCGCTGCGCGCCTTTGGCCTACACACAGGCCTTGCCTTTCAGATTCAGGACGACCTGCTCAACCTTGTCGGCACTAAGGAAGCCGCCAACAAGGACTTCCGCACCGACATCACCGAGGGCAAGCGCACGCTTGTCGCCGTACACGCCCTCTCTGATAAGCGCCACCACGACGAGGTCGAGGCGATTCTTTCCTCGGGCACCGATGATCCCGCGCAGCTCGCACGCGCCGTGGAGATCTTCCAGGAGACCGGCTCTATCGATTACGCCCACACTTACGCGCTCGACCTGACCGCTAAGGCCAAAGCGGCCATCGAGAACGTTGAGCTTGATCCGCACGCACGTGAGCTGTTCCTCTCCATGGCAGATTTCTTTGTGGAGCGCCTTAACTAACGGGGGTTATAAAACCTGTCAGCAGCGTATTTAGGCACAACTTGCTACACTGTTGAGTGCATGTTTATGCATCCCTTTGCGTTGTCTATCCGACAGACGCTCAAATAGTACGAATGGTACGCCGAAAGGGGTTCGTTCATGGAACCTATTACAACGGGCATGCAAGGAGCAGCCGTCGAGGACGTGCAGTCTCGTCTCCTGCAGCTCGGCTACACGATTGATGCCGCCGAAGTCACCGACAAGTACTTTGGAGCCACCACTGAGCAGGCCGTCAGCACCTTCAGGCTCGACAGCGGCCTTGCTGCCGGCCATGCCGTCGATATCCCCTGCTGGAGCGCCCTTGTAGACGCTTCGTATAAGCTGGGCGACCGCACCCTCTATCTGCGCATGCCCAATTTCCATGGCGCCGATGTGCAGGCCCTGCAGCGCGCTCTCAACGTTTTGGGCTTTGCCTGTGGTGAAGACGACGGCTACTTTGGTCCGCATACCGAGGCCGCCCTGCAGCAGTTCCAGGAAAATGTCGGCCTGTTTGCCGACGGCATGGCCTTCCAGGACACCTACGCCTACATCAACCGCCTGCACCATGTGTGGGAGGGCAAGCCCTCGGTCACCGAAGCCGAGTCTCGCATCGGTTTTGCTCGCGCCGCCAACGTGCTCGAGCGCTTCCAGATTGCCGTTATCGGCGAGGACCCCATTGCGCGTAGCATAGCGTCGCGCATGTGGAACATCGCCACGGCGACGACCGACAACAGTGGCATGATGCTCTGTGACTCCAAGGTCCCGACCGATGTCGACCTGGTGCTCGAAATTGCAAGCGATGAGCTGCCCGCAGATGCAGCGCCGCGCGCCACGATCGCCCTCGCCGAGTGCCATAACCTGGCCCAGCGCATCCGCACTGCCAATGTCGCCGCGCAGCAGAAGCCAGCACGCATTCGCATTGAGCTCACGGGCATGACGCGCTACAACGGCACCTTCACGGCCAGCGACGCGCAGACACTCGCCGTACGCCTGCTCGATGGCGTTTGCGATGCCCTCGCAGATTAGGTAAACTAAACGAGTTGCTTTTGGGCAACACCACACATTGGGACGTAGTTCAACGGTAGAACTCCGGTTTTTGGTGCCGGCTGTTGGGGGTTCGAATCCCTCCGTCCCAGCCATTAAAATTGAGCGCCCTGAGCCCATAACGGCCCAGGGCGCTTTCTTGTGGGCAAGCGGAGGGATTCGAACCCGCAAGGGTACGGAGCTGAGGAAACGCGAAGGCGCCCCAAGCCCATTAGGACCAAGAGCGCCAAGCATCAAGAAAATATCAGCCCAGTTCCGAAAAGCGAGCCGCCATCTACAAAGTGCCGCGGGACCCCGACGGGCGGGGACACCGAATTAGGTTTATCGCGAGTTCCGCACGAACAGGAGGCCACTTAATGTGGCCTCCGTCGTGA